>CAZQQC010000010.1:0-44070 GCA_964595365.1 uncultured Melioribacter sp. | reverse complement strand
AAATGTTCTTTAACTCTAAATTCCATTTACACAAATTATTTTACAGACTCTATTTAGAAACCAGCTTTTCTTAGAACTTCATAGCAAAGCATGCCTTCATATTTCTGAGTTCATTAAAAGCAGTACGATTAGCAGAGATATAAAGTTTTGATCTAAGAGCTGTCTGATTAAACTTTGCTCTTATACTTATAAACTCCAACTTAAAAAAAGAATATATCGATGCAAAAATGTGATTGCTTTGCGTCTGTATCCCCTTTACACTTTTGCCTTTGCTATGATCATAATGCCAACTCACTATTTCGTTTTCATCTGTGCTCGGTTTTTCTTCTATTGTATCGTCTACTATTATTACTCCTTCTTCACTCTCGATTTCTCTGACTTTTGGTTTTATCAACTTCCATAGGGTTGATGACGTGAATTCTTCCGAACTTAAAAATCGTGTCACTTTATCGTGACTTATTTCTCCCTCTACCAATATCGACAATCCCGTTGCTGTTGTATATGAAAATGAACTCAGTAAATAATCTGAATATGTCTCTAAGAGTTGCTAGTTCATCGCTCGCCTCTTTTTTTTCTATCCCAAACTTAACCCTACCTTTATACTTTTTTCATCCTTTTGTGTAAGGTGAGTGACTAATTAATTTTTTCTCCCTTATCACTTTGGATAAATCCGAATTGCGGTGTTGGTTGAGCATCAATTTTAACTTCGCCGAAACGCGATTCAAATTTGTCGATATTTTCTTTCAAAGCTCTCAGCAGCATCTTAGCATGTTGCGGTGTTGTAATGATGCGCGCTAAAACTCTTGCCTTTGGTATACCGGGAACAACACGTGTAAAATCAATTACAAATTCGGCAGGAGAATGAGTGATAATTGCAAGGTTGGAATAAATTCCTTCAGCTTCCTTTTCACCAAGTTCAATATTAATCTGCTGCGATTTTGGATCGATATTCTGATTCATCTCGTCACCTCTGTTTTCATAAAAAACCCACAATCCTTAATCGGGACTGTGGGTTCGGGTCAACTAATTACCCGCAAATTATTTATACTGTTCGGCTTTTTTATAAGCTTCTTCAGCTTTCTCTTTCATTCCAAGATTAGCATAAACCTGATATAAGCTAATCCAAACGCGCTCTTCGTTCGGTTTGATGGCTAAATATTGTTCGAGATATAGAGCCGCTGCTTCAAACTTTTGCTGATAGGATTTATTGCCGGATTCACTTTTCATAGCAGCATCTTTCAAGTCGTTTCCCCAGTTTATATATACTGCTGCTAAGTTGTAAATTGCATCGGTATTCTTTTCATCCATCTTTACTACCTGCTGAAGTTCTATAGCCGATTCGGCATATCTCTTGCCTTTGAGCAAAACAACTCCATAGGCATAACGAATATCTTTGTTGTCAGGCATTTTTTCGGATAAAGCTTTGAAAGAAGTGATAGCAGTTTCAATTTCGCCCGATGAATAGTAAGCATTGCCCAACTGTAAAAGAATTGACGAATCGGACGGATACTTAGCAGTGCCTTTTTTCAAAACATCAATTGCCTTACCGTACCATTCATATGCTTTTGCACTATCGGCAACATTCTTAGATGTTTTGTAACTATCCATCATCTTAGAACCGTTGATCAAATAAAGTTGTCCTAGCTGTGCAAAAGCATAAGCCGGCTTGCCTATTCCGGTTAGTTTTTCCAAAATCGAAATTGCACCGTTGGCATCATCCATACTCAGGTAAGCAGAAACCATATTCTCGTAACCAATTGTAGAATCGGGTTGGCATAAAACAGAGTTGTTAAACGAATCAATAGCTTTCTGAAAATTAATCTTCATGCTGTCGGGTTTTGTAGTCTTTACGGCAGCATTGTAAAATGAAACACCTTTGTTGAAACTTGTCTGCCATGTGTACTTTTTGTAATCGTTAATCTGGGGTTCAAATTTTGGGCTGGCAGCTAACGATTTATTAAATGCATCAATCATATTGGGAATATCTCCCTCTTCTCCGTACAAATAACCTAAAAGATACCAGCCTTCGTCGCTTTTTGGATTTTTCTGAACATCTTTCAACAACGATTCTTTAGCTTTCGCATACTGTTTTTGGTTTATATAAAGTTTAGCGCCGGTCAATTCAGCCGATGTACATTCGAATGCCATAAAACCAAGCGCCATTCCCAATAAACTCAAATAGATAAACACTTTTTTCATTGATACTCCTTTTTTTAATAAATATTTGCGCAAGAAGCGAACGAAAAATAACCATTTTGCAAACGTATAGTCAAGGCTGAACATAACGACCGCTTACTCATTCATTCACATCAGTCCAAAACATTTGCCCTAAGGTCTAAATAAGTTATTTCGTATTCAGTATTGATCACTAAGAAATAATTTGAGGGATACTTTTCTCTAATTCCAGAAATATTTGAACATGTATAATTACTTCGGTTTTCTTCATAACTCCGACAATGTTTTGGACAGTAAAGCATTCATTAAGCAACACGGGCAAAATTCTCTTAATTGATTTTCGAAACGCAAAAGAATATTTTTGATTTGCGAGCTTACTCTAAAAAGGTATGTGTGTGAATGATAATTTGCTTTTCTGCTTCTAAGTAGAAACTAAATCTCAGAAACTGATCTCTTTAGATCCGGCTCATTTACACAACGCACGTAAAATAACGGGAACAAAGTTTTGAACTCTGAAGAAATAATCCGCGGAATTCCAAAAGTCCTTTTGCATGACCATCTGGACGGGGGTCTTCGTCCTCAAACTATAATTGATCTTGCAAAAGAAATTAAGTATAACAAGCTGCCAACTTCGGATGCCGGTGAACTTGCAGCATGGTTTCACCGAGGCGCAAATAAAGGCAACCTTGTTGAGTACCTGCAAGGGTTTGAACACACAATTGCAGTAATGCAAAGCAAAGAAAACTTGTTTAGAATTGCCTACGAAATGATGGAAGATATGCGTAAAGACGGCGTAGCTTACGTTGAGACCCGTTTTTCACCGGTATTTCATACACAAAAAGGATTGTATTACGAAGATGTAATACAAACCGTTTTAGAAGGTCTCGAAAAAGGGAAAAAAGATTTTGGCGTTGGCTATGGTCTGATTTTGTGCGGAATGCGAAATATGAAAAATACTTTAGAGATTGCAGAACTGGCTGTAAATTTTCGGAAAGACGGTGTTGTAGGATTCGATCTTGCAGGCGAAGAAGGCGGCTATCCTCCCAAGAAGCATATAGATGCATTTCAATTTATTAAACAAAAGAATTTTAACATTACAATTCACGCCGGAGAAGCTTTCGGCAAAGATTCAATATGGCAGGCAATACAAATATGCGGCGCTCACAGGATCGGTCATGCAACACGTTTAATTGAAGATATTGTTTTCGATAAAGAAGGATCGGTAATTGCTCTCGGAGATCTTGCACAATATATTTTAGATACACGGCTGCCTCTGGAAATATGTTTGTTAAGCAATGTACATACTGGCGCTATTGATAAGCTCGAACATCATCCTTTCATCAAACTATACAAAGAAAAATTTAGAGTGTTTTTGAATACCGACGACCGGTTGATGAGCGATACAACGTTAACCAAGGAATATTCAACGGCAAGCGAGTTGTTCGGCATAAACCTGGATGATATCGAAAAGTTGAATATCAATGCTATGAAATCATCATTTATTTCTTACCGCGAAAGATTACATTACATCTATAACGTAATAAAACCGGGTTACCAAAAAATGCGGGAAAAACTTCTTTCACTAAAAGTATAATTCTTATGGCTAAACCTTTATTCAAAAATTACAATTATCAGTTCAATAAAAACGAAAAAAAAATACTTGTCACATTTTGCAGGTCGCTGTTAAAACAAATCTCATCAGATGAAAAATTTTACGGCGAAGTACGTTCGTTCAATTCCATTATCGATAAACTTAACACGCAGGCAGACGAAGTAAAGCTTACGAAGGAAGAAAAAACAAAATTGATTTTTAACCTGAACAATAATATTTCCGAATTGAAGAAACGAACCGGCACGGGATTCTTTCTTATGCGATGGTTTTATAAATCGGCTTATAAGCAATATAATAATATTCTACAAAAACATTTTGCCAACTAATTCAGGCTATCCAGATAGTAATGTTTGATAAAAAATGAAATATGTATGCCCGACTATTTGCCCCGTTATTCTAGTCGAAGCGGGAAGTTAGAAATAAGAATTAGCTTTGCTGCCCGGCTTGCCGTGGCTGACGTCTTAAGAGGAAGAATGAATTTTCACAAATCATAATTTTGAATTATTACTTTCGGGATAGTTTTAACAATTATGGAAATGCAAAAAAGAATGATCAAAGCGCCGACCGGGTCAAAAATAAGTTGCAAAGGTTGGATTCAAGAAGCAGCAATGCGAATGCTTATGAATAATCTCGATCCAAACGTTGCCGAAAAGCCGGAAGAGTTAATTATTTACGGCGGCTCGGGCAAAGCCGCACGCAACTGGCAGGCTTACGACGCCATAATTTTTTCTCTAAAGAATTTGGATGATGATGAAACTCTTGTCGTTCAATCCGGTAAACCCGTTGCAATTTTTAAAACGCACTTGAACGCACCGCGCGTTATAATTTCCAACACAATGCTTGTACCCGGCTGGGCGACGTGGGATGAATTTCGCCGGCTTGATTCATTGGGGCTTACAATGTACGGGCAGATGACGGCTGGCAGCTGGATATATATTGGCACACAAGGAATTCTTCAAGGTACTTACGAAACATTTGCCGAATGTGCAAGACAGCACTTCGGCGGCTCGTTGAGTGGAAAATTTTTATTGACTGCTGGACTCGGAGGAATGGGCGGAGCTCAACCGCTTGCTGCTACAATGAATGGCGCAGCATTTCTTGGCGTTGAGGTCGATCGCACTCGGATGCAAAAAAGAATAGACACCGGCTATCTCAACGTGATCGGAGAGGATCTCGATGAAGCCCTTAAGCGCGTGCTTGAAGCTAGACAAAAGAAGCAGGCTATCTCGGTAGGATTGCCCGGCAATGCCGGCGAAATTCTTCCTAAAATTTTAGAAAGAAATATTGTTCCCGATGTAATTACCGATCAAACTTCTGCGCACGATACATTAAACGGATATGTGCCGATGGGAATGAGTTTGGAGGATGCCATCGCTCTCCGGAAATCAGATCCAAACAAATACATCGGGCTTTCGCGAAAGACAATTGTTGAACATGTGAAAGCGATGCTGGAATTTCAGAAGCGCGGCTCCATTGTATTCGATTACGGAAATAATATTCGCGGCGAAGCAAAAGAAAACGGTGTAGCAAATGCATTCGACATCCCCGGTTTTGTGCATAAGTATATTCGTCCTCTCTTCTGCGACGGCAAAGGTCCATTCAGGTGGGCAGCACTTAGCGGTGACAAAAAAGATATTTATGAAACCGATAAAGCCGTTATCGAAACTTTTCCCGAAAACAAATCGCTTATACGCTGGATAGAATTAGCGCAGAAAAAAGTGCACTTCCAGGGTTTGCCGGCAAGAATTTGCTGGCTTGGTTACGGCGAACGCTCAAAGATGGGAAAAATTTTCAACCAATTGGTTGCAAGCGGAAAAGTTAGCGCGCCGATTGTAATTGGAAGAGATCATCTCGATTGCGGTTCGGTAGCCTCGCCAAACCGGGAAACCGAAGCAATGAAAGACGGCAGCGATGCTATTGCGGATTGGCCGATTCTAAATGCACTGTTGAATGCAATCGGAGGTGCAAGCTGGGTCTCGGTTCATCACGGCGGAGGTGTTGGAATAGGAAAATCTATACATGCCGGGATGGTTATTGTTGCAGATGGTACTAAAGAAGCAGAAACGCGGCTCGAAAGAGTTTTAACTTACGATCCTGGAATGGGTATTGTACGCCACGCCGATGCCGGTTACGAACAGGCAATCAACAATGCAAAAAAATTTTCGATAAAAATTCCCATCCCGTTTCCACGGGAACATAAATGAAAGAGGATAATATGAAAGTAAAAGTGTTAATTGCTGACAAATTTCCGGAACATTACATTCAAAAATTAAAAGATGCCGACCTCGATGTGGTCTATCAGCCGAAATTAGGCGAGAACGATTTACCGGAAGCGGCGAAGAATGTTGATGTAATTGTAGTACGTTCGACCGTTGTAAATGATAGAACAATTGAAGAAGCAAAACAGCTTAATCTTATTGTAAGAGCAGGCGCCGGTGTAAACAATATCAATATTGCGGCTGCAAACAAAAAAGGAATTTATGTTTCCAATTGCCCCGGTAAAAACTCTATTGCTGTTGCCGAGCTTGCAATAGGATTAATGATTGCTCTCGACCGCAGAATTCCACATAACGTTATGGATTTCAAGAAAGGTACCTGGAACAAGGGTGAGTATTCGAAAGCCGAAGGTCTGTTCGGAAAAACTCTTGCTATAGTTGGATACGGTGCTATCGGAAAAGAAGTTGCCAAACGCGCTCAAGCTTTAGGTATGAACATCTACGCAAAAGATATTTCCAGAATAGAAGGTTACGGTGTGAAAGATTTTTCCGAGTTTGATCAGATACTTCCGGTTGCAGATGTTGTAACGCTCCATCTTCCGCAGACTCCGGAAACAAAAAATCTGTTTAACGGCAAAATGTTTGGCTACATGAAAAAGGGAGCTATCTTTATTAACACTTCGCGAGCCGGTGTGGTTGACGAAGAAGCTCTTGTACGCGCAGTAAAAGAAAAGGGGCTGAAAGTCGGACTGGACGTTTTCAAAGATGAGCCGGAAAATAAAAGCGGAGCGGTATCATCAAATCTTCAGGAACTGGAAAATGTTTATGTCACCCATCATATCGGCGCATCAACAGAGCAGGCACAGAATGCAGTTGCTGAAGAAACAGTACATATTATTCTCGGCTTCATTCAGAGCGGCTTTATTGCTCACTGGGTCAACCGAGCCAAAGCTCCCGAAACTCATTACCAGTTAATAGTAAAACATTACGATAAACCTGGTGTTCTTGCCTCTGTGCTAGATGTTTTGAAAGAGGGCGATATCAATATTGAAGAAGTTGAGAATATTATTTTTGACGGCGGTTTGGTTGCCAGCTGCACAATGAAATTAAAAGCTCCGGCTACGCCACATATGCTTGAACTGATAAGGAATAATCCTAACGTTCTTTCTTACTCACATGTTCAGGTTTAATTGGTCTGCCAACAGAATATTCGACAATATTTTTTCATAGCAGATGAAGCCTTGCGCAAGACGAGTTATTTAAATCCATTCGCTTTAATATTATACTTTTTCATCATACGCTGGAAGTTTTGTCGTGTCATACCCGACGATCTGGCAGCAGAAGTAACGTTACCCTGAAAGGCTGCAAGCTTACCTTCAATAAATTGTTTTTCAAATATGTCCATAATATACTGGCGTGATTGTTTAAACGTAGCACCGTTAATTGGAAGTGCCTGCGCATTAACCGGAGCCAAGCTTAGCATTTTTTCAAGAAGATCGTTTGTTATTTCTTCTCCACGTGTAAGCATAACAGCTCTTTCAACAAGATTTTCGAGTTCTCTAACGTTCCCCGGGAAGCGGTAAGAATTTAAGAGCGAGATGGCTTGCCTGGAAAAACCTTTTACATTTTTGTTCAGATGCTCGTTGTATTTTGCTAAAAAATAATTTGTTAAAAGCGGAATATCTTCCGTACGTTCTCTTAGCGGAGGTAATTTAATAGATATAACATTCAGCCGGAAAAAAAGATCCTCTCTAAAATTTCCTTTTTTAATTTCCGTTTCGAGATCCCGATTTGTTGCGGCAATGAACCGGGCTTGAACTTTTATAGGAACATCGCCGCCAAGTCTTTCAAATTCTCTTTCCTGAATTACTCTCAGTAATTTTTGTTGCAAGCTCGGTAAAAGGTTACCGATTTCATCTAGAAAAATTGTTCCGTTTTGTGCAATTTCAAATTTACCAAGTTTACGTTCTGCTGCACCTGTAAAAGCTCCTTTTTCGAACCCGAACAATTCCGACTCAAGCAGATTATCAGGCACTGCCGAACAGTTTATGCCTATAAAAGGATTTTCTGTTTCCACCCTGCTGCCGTGAATTGCCCTTGCTACTAATTCTTTTCCCGTACCGCTTTCGCCGGCAATTAATACAGAAACAGAATTAGGAGTTGTGGAAACCATACCTATTAATTTGTATATCTCCTGCATCTGAGAACTTGTGCCGATTAACTCATACCTGTCTACCATATCGGTGTTAAAAGAAGAATTGCTTTCTACATCTTCTTTAGCAGCGGATTTTGATAAAGCTTTCCGGGTTAGTTCTCTAATTTTGGCTATGTCGAGCGGTTTTGTCAGATAGTCGAATGCACCAAGCTGCATTGCCTTAATTGCATTTTGCATTATTCCATAGCCTGTAATGATGATAGTAGGAATGTTTATTCCTTTTTCTCTGAATCTTTTTAAAACTTCCAGTCCGTCTATTCTGGGTAAAGAAATATCCATGAAAATTAGATCGATACTTTCAGATTGAACCACCTTTAAAGCTTCTTCGCCGTCGCCTGCCATAACAGCAGAATACCCATCTTTATTAAACACTTCTAAAAAAGCAAATAAAATTTTGGGGTCGTCATCTACAATCAGAATCTTTTCTTTCCCTGTCTTTGTGCCGTTCAATTTATTCCTTTATAATTTTTTCAGATATGTTGTGGAAATGAATAGCCATTATTCAACAACGGGATAAAAATATTGAAGGTTGTGCCTGTTCCTTTGCTACTTTCTACTGTTACAATGCCCCTATGAGCATTAATCGTTCGTTTGACCATCGGCAGCCCTAAGCCGGTACCGTTTGTTTTTGTTGTGAAAAAGGGGTCGAAGATACGTGAAATTTTTTCGTGATCTATGCCGGTGCCAGTATCGGTAATTTGTAAGTGAATACACTTTGTTCCCTTATGTAAAATTATTTCACGGTCTGTCTCTTCAAATCGCGAGTAATCCATCGTTTCTTCTAATTTAAAATCGATAAGTGTGTTCTTAAGATTTATCTTATGGGCAGAAATAAAAATTTCATTACTCTTATTTACTTCCGGCTCCAAGCCTTCATACGAATTTCTCTTTTCATCTATCGATTGAACTGCATTCAGAAGGATATTAATTATAGCTTCCTTCAAATGAGAAACATCTAAAGGTATTAACGGTATCGATTGTTCAATTTCTTTCCTAACCGATATTCTTGATTTTTTAAAATGAAGGTGGACAAAAGTTATACTTTCATTTAGTATCTTATCAATGCTTGCGTCTTGAAATTTCATAGGCAGCGGATACGCATAATTGAGCAGCTTTGTAACAGTATCTTCCATTTCACCTGTAGAATTGAGTGCAACGGAAACAGATTTTTTTTCGGACTTCGAAATGTGATTGGATTCTGCAAGAAGTTGTAATATCATTTTAATAGACGTAAGTGAGTTACGGAATTCGTGGGCTACAAAGGCGGCAATCTCGCCGGTTGCAGCTAGTTTCTCGGTTTTAATCAGAACATTTTCGAGTTGTTTACGTTTTGTAATATCGGTAATAACAGCTAACATTGCAATAACTTCGCCGTTATTTTTCATCGGAATTGCAACGTGCTCTATATATCGTTCTTGCTGCTTATCATCAATTTTACAGTTTACACAGCTTTCTACTTTATTCTTTGAAATTGCTTGCTGGCAAATGCAATTAATACAAAATCCGTTTGTACCGAAAATCTTACTACAATTTTCTCCTTTCACATCATCAATATTATAACCTGTAATTACATTAAATGCTGCACTTGCCGTTTGTATGCGCAAATCTTTATCAAGAAGCAAAAATGCACTCGGAACATTATCCAGTATTGCCTGTAACTTTGATTTTTCAGTTAGAAGATCTTCCGTTCTTGAGGCAACCATTTCTTCAAGATGCATTCTATACCGTTTTATTTCAATATCATTTTCGTACAGGGATTGAGCCATCATATTGAATTGTCCGGCTAATTTTTCGATCTCGTCACGGGTTTCTATATTCACCCTGTAATTGTAATTTCCCTTAGCAATAGCCTCTGCCCCCCTGGTAAGTGTTGCAAGTGAAATTGTAAAATGTCTGGTAGCTAATAAGCTCAATGTAATAGAGATGATAAGAAATAAAACAAGTATGCCTGCAAATGTATATGCATAAGTACGAACTGGCAACATAATAACTGCCTCGCGAACAGCAACAAACAAATACAACGGGATTGCCAGATTATGTTCGACGCTTGCGCGGTGTATTGAAGTGTACCCGTAAAAGAGCGGAGCGTGAAAAATTATATCGTCGCTGCCTTTAATAATTGAAGATTTTTTATTTGAACGAATTTGAGAAACTATTGAAGAGACGTAATCATGTTGAAGGTTAAATTCATCCCGCGTTGCTAATAGCTTGTTCCAATTTTTTTTCTTTTGTGAATGATATAAGTAATGCCCCTCACCACTAACAAGAACTATTTTTTCATCGGGATTAAAAGTTTTATAATTCTGCAGTGTTCTAAAAAGATCTTTAACAAAAACATCGGCTATAAGTATGCCAGTTCTTTTGTTCTTCAAAAAAAGCGGCATGGCAAAGCTTATCACCGGAACAAATTTATTGTTTTTATCCAGAAGTTCCGCAGGTGCCAGGGCTATCTGATTTTGTGCTAAATCTTTTACCATCAAGAAGTAATAAATTTGGGGCGTGTGCTTAAGTTCATTCCGGGGAACAATACCATAAAATTGAACAGCAGAACCGGACGAATCGGACTTTACATGGGCAATTTCATTACCTTCATTATCCACTACTCTCAGTTGATAATATATTTTTCTGGTGCCGGCAAAAGAAAGCAGCTCTTTATTTAAGAATGAAGTATAGCGTTCCTTGCCTAAATATTTTTTGTTGGGCACATCGGGAAAAACACTATAGTCCAAATATAAATTCTGAATGAGCATTAAATCCTGTTCGATATTTGCCATAATATCTGCAGTGTTTTCCTGAATTAAAGATAGATCGTGTTCCAAATTCTGCAGTGCTGCCTGTTCCATCGATTTTGTGTTTGAGATAACGCTGTACATTCCAACAAAAATTATTGGCAGCACAGAAAGACCTACAAAGGCAATTATCAATTTGTTACGGATGGATAGCCAGGGGAATAGTTTATTTATTTTAAACATCTTAGTATTGACACTTAAGTCTTGTTACATTATTACGCACGACGGGATTCTTCTAAAATATAAGTCATATTATTTTGCAACGTAATACCCGCTTTATCATTAAATATAATTTACAAAATAATTTACAAACCCACCTTACGCAAGGTTTGATCGACCGTGAAAAATTAAAATTGCAAGACGGGTATTTTTTCTAAAACAACAAAGCCCTAACCTTGCGTAATATCAGTTATAAATCATTGGCGGAAGAATCAAATCGGGTTTCAATTATTTTCACTGCAGGCAGGCATATTAACTTGCATTGTGAGTAAGAATTTTTACAAAATAAAGAAGGCTGCCCTTTTGAGACAGCCTTTAGATTTTACCACTTCAGTTCAGCAACATTTAGAAACTGTATCTAACGCTTAGCTGCATCTGCCAACGGGATGTCAAATCGGAGTAAGTCCATGGAAGATTGTTCGCTGGTTTTCTGAAACTGTAAACCGGAGTATTTGCTACACCGTTGTAATTAATCAAGCCCTGAAAACTTACAATGTTATAAGTGTCATACCCGACATCATAAACTTTACCCCAATTCGGGTTCAATAAGTTGAGCAAGTTCTGAACAGCCAATGTTAATTGGAATGCACCTAAACCCCAGAGGTCCGGAATATTTTGTAAGATTTGTAAATCAAAATATTCCCGCCACGGAGCAACAGCACCGTTTCTTTCTGCAATTCTGCCGCGGTTCTGGTTCAAGTAATCATTATTCTGAATGAACGCATCGAGATCCGCATAAGTTTGGCCTGTTGCAGTTGCCGGTACAAACTGGCCGTTTTTAATACTACCGAGAAGAATTTCACTGCTGTTTCTTGGTATGTAGAATAAATCATTACCATCAAACCCATCGTTGTTCAAGTTGTTGGATGCTGTTCCACTTGCGGTAAATGAAAATGGAGATCCACTCTGACCGTTGTAGAACAATGTGATTGTAGTCGGTGCATTTTTGAAAAATTCCCAGGCGAAAGTAACCGACGCATATAATCTGTTACGAATTTCCCAGTCTGAAGTTGTTAAGGCAGGATTGTTGGGATCGCCGTCTACTGCAGAGTATCTCATTTGAGATTGTGCTTGAGAGGAAGTTACACTGTTACGGTCAAATGCTCTTCCGTAAGTATAACCGGCACTAACCGAAAATCCCCTTGCAACGTTTCTTTGAATTTGCAACACTAAATTGTACTGATATCCGTCGCTGGTATTATATAGATACATAATATCATTGAAATTGTTATTAAAACTATTGGTACCTCCATAAATTGGTCTGCCATCTTTGCCGCTTCCAAGTGCAGCAACATAACCTTTCACAGGCAGAAGATTAAGCTTCTTGTAAAGAAAATCATTGATTGATTGAGAATAAAGAATTTCTGCAGTACCAACAAAACCTGCGGGTAATTCTTGATCGAGACCAAGGTTGAATCTAAGTAGTTGTGGCATTTTCAAGTTGGGATCGGAAATATCAATTTCAGATTTTACAGTCGGAGCGCCTAATGCAGGGTTATCTCCGGGGAAATACTGGTTGTTAGGATCCGCTCTAAACGGTAATGTTTTATTAAATGCGCTCACTTCAGCTGTCATCAAGCCTGTATTTCCGTATTGGTTGGAGATCCAAACATAAGCCGGACGCCCGGTGAAAATACCAACTCCGCCTCTTAACTGGGTAGTTCTATCTCCTGAAACATCCCAGTTAAATCCTACTCTAGGCGACCAAAGAATATTTCCGGTCGGAGCCACATTTGTACGATAGCCCGGTAAATACTTTGAAAGTGAATCGTTAGCAGCAGGAGGAGTAGGGAATGTTGGAATATCAAATCTAAATCCGTAGGTAAGTTTAAATTGTGGAAGTACCGTCCATTCGTCCTGAATATAAAAACCAAATTGAGCTACATTGAATTTAGCTGCAGGCAGCGGATCGGATGTTCTGGAATAATCATGATAATAAGTTGCAACAAGATCTTTCTGGAAATCATCTAAACTATTATATTGATAATAACCCAGGTAGTTTCGGATGTACAAGTTTCTGAATTTGAAAAATTCGTTATGCGTACCAATTGTAATAGTATGATTTCCGGTGTAATAAGAAAAGTTGTCGGTGAGCTCAATAATATCCTGATCCAACTTGTTTGCACCCGAATACTGATCGAAACCGGCATTCATTGTGAAAGTATTGTTTAATTCTCTAACTGTTACAAACGGTGTTAAAGCACCGGTATTGGTTCTGTTATCCCGAATAGTTGTGTAGCCAAAAATTAATTCGTTTGAAACATTGTTACCAAAACGGCTGTTGAGCCTTAGAACCGTAGAATTCGTTGTGCTGTTCATTCTATAGTTGTACGAATCGAAACTCATACTTGTGGCACCTCTACCAGCAAGAACATCCTGATAGGCATCAACATAGTTGTTCGTAAGAGAAAGTTGATGGTTTTCTGAAATGTTATAATCAAATTTTAATAATAGTTTCTTGCTTGGCTGTCGGGAATTGAATACATCATAACTACCGGGATTCGAAATTCCTTTTGAGGTTAACAAACTCCTAAAACGATCAACAAGAGCCTGTAATTGAGCCGGCGTATTATTCCCGAAACCTACTTGTAAAGAAGTATTGTATAGCGGTCTAGTATTAGCTGTAATTTCGCCGTTAACAAAGAAGAAAAGTTTGTCTTTCATAATTGGACCGCCCAAACGGAAACCATACTGGTAATTTGTAAAATCGGGATATTTCAGATCTTGCCCGGTGTTAGCATTTCTTTTGCCAACAAAGTTTTGATTTCTGCCGTAGAAATACGCAGAACCGTTGAAGTCGTTTGTACCCGAACGTGTAATGGCATTAATACCACCGCCTGTGAATCCGCTGAACCTAACATCGTATGGCGCAACAACTACTTGAAATTCACGAATAGCATCCAAACTAATCGGGTTTGTGCCCGATGTTCCACCCGGTGTACCGGAAGAACCAAGACCAAATAAGTCGTTGTATTGAGCACCGTCAATTTGAATGTTGTTGAATCTGCTTGTTCTACCTGCAGCCTGTAAATTTAATCCTGAAAACAAAGGAGAAAGTTTTGCGAAGCTTGAAAAACTTCTGCTGATAGTTGGAATTTCTTCTATCTGTTTCAAAGAAACGTTTTGTGCAGTGCCGGTTCTTGCTTGAGAAATGATAGCCCCTCTTTCACCGGTTACCGTTATACCTGTAAGTTGAACGGCTTGTTCTGGCAATGTAAAATTCAACTTCAGGTTCTGCCCTAATTCAAGGCTGAATCCTTCTTCAACCTGAGTTGAATAACCAATAAATGAAACAGTAACTTTGTACGGCCCACCGGTTCGTAAACCTACTAAGTTATACTTGCCGTCGATACGTGAAGTGGTACCATATTGAGTACCCGAGGGTACATGAACTGCAATTATGTTAGCACCGGGCAGTGCGTTCCCATTTTGATCAATAACAGCACCATTAATAGCTGCTGATGTTGTTGTTTGAGCAAAAACAGATTGGTAGCTAAATAATGCGACAAGAAATAGTGATAAAGAAATCAATCGTTTAAATTTACTCATACTTCACTCCTTGATAGGTTAATGAATTATTAATTATAATGGATTTATTCTTCGATAAAAATATGATGTGATTTCTCTTAACCACTCATTTCTCATAATTATTGAGATGCAAAACTCTTTTCATTTACCACCCCTCACAACACTTGCTTCTATGATTGGAGAAATTTATTTGCACTATGAAAATATGAAAATCTATGAAATGTCAAAAGAAATTTTATATTATTTTAACGTTAAGAAATACTACTGTCCAAGACATTGTGGGAGTTATGAAGAAAGGTGAAGTTATTATACCCATTCAAACATTTTTTGAATTAGAAGAAATGAATCCCTCAAATTATTTTTTAGTGATAAATACCGAGCATGAAATAAGTTATTTAGACCTCAGAGCAAACGTTTTAAAGGATGTGTTAAGAACGGAAAAATTTATTTGATATTTAAACTGATATTTCCGCAGATAAAATTATTTTTTACCGAACTTAATATCTTAACAACCACTTAATATTAGCATTGTTATATTTGCAAACAGCTCTAATAAAACAACAGGTTTACAATGAAAAAACCCTCAATTTTTTTTCTCTTCATTTTTTATCTGGGGATCGGATTCGCTTCACCCAAACCCTATGTAATATTAATTTCTTTTGACGGTTTCCGGTGGGATTATTTAAATAGAAACCTAACTCCCAATTTGGAAAAAGTGAGAGAAGAAGGGGTAAGCGCGCTCTCGCTGCTGCCGGCATTCCCATCCAAGACTTTTCCAAACCATCTGTCAATAATTACCGGCATGTATCCTTCTCATCACGGAATAATTGAAAACAATTTTTATGATCCGTTTCGAAAACAAATCTACCGCATGCAGGATACTATAACTACCCGCAGCGAACGATGGTACTTAGGAGAAGCATTCTGGGAAACCGCAGAACGGCAGGGAATAACAACCGCAAGTTATTTTTGGCCCGGTTCCGAACTCAGCGACATTTACAGAAGACCAACATATAGGGAATTCTTTGATTACACGCGACCAAATGAAACACGATTACAAGGAGTGATTGACTGGTTGAAACTTCCGGCAGAAAAAAGACCGCATTTCATTACACTTTATTTTCAAGATACCGATTCGAAAGGACATCAGTACGGCCCAAACTCGCCGGAAGTTAATGAAGCCGTTAAAAAACTCGATTCCATTACCGGTTTGCTCTTCAAAAAATTAGCTGAAATAAAAATGCAAGACAGCATTAATGTAATTTTTGTTTCAGACCACGGTATGACGGAAGTCTCGCACGATCGAGAAATTAACATCGAACAAATTATTGATTCTAACAAAGCAACACTTGGAGATTTCGGTCCAATAACGATGGTTTTCCCCAAAAAAGAAAATTCTCGAGAAGTTTATAAGGTACTCAAACGGAATGAAAATCACTATAAGGTCTATTCGCGTGATGAAGTTCCGGCTTATTTTCATTACAACGAGGATCCTTTCATTTCTCCCATCGTTGTCATTGCAGATCAAGGATGGTCCCTAATATCTAACAAAAAGTCCGGGCGGAATAAAAAGGGAGACCATGGTTACGACAATAATCAGATAGATATGCACGGAATATTTTTAGCGATCGGCCCAAACTTCAAAAAAAATTATCGCACCGGTACACTATGGAATATCGATATCTATCCTCTGTTGTGCAAAATATTTAACATTGTTCCGCGTTCAGACATCGACGGGAAACTTGAAAGGATCGGGTTTATCCTGAAATAAAAACTATCAACACATAATGTGAACCATCTGAAAAATTTAGTTAGCAAAATAAATATATGAGCAATATAGTTTTTTCGTTCTTCTATATAAATGTTTTGTTCTATGGAATAGTATTGCATGCTCGTGTACTATCACTATTTAATTTGACAACTCCCATTGTTAGTTATTAACTGCAAGATCATAACCCAGCATTTTGTCTGCAGCAAGGTGCTTGGCTTGTAAAAATGTTTCCATCGGTGTTCTACCATCACAAAATTTTCCGCTGTGCGGTCTTTCTTCATTGTAACTTTTAATCCACCGATCAACATCATTCTGTAATTCTTCAAGCGTATTATAAATCTTTTTTCTGAAAGCTACTTTCTAAAAAGCATTTTTAAAATTTTTGCCCAGTAAAACCGAACTTCACATAATAACTCCTGTAAAAATTGAGATGTGTTAAGAAAATATTAGTCGTCTTTAACCAAACTACATTTGTTTCATCGTCGTTCAAGATAGCTTATAACCTTTTCTTTTTAATCTATTTCTTCCATTTTTTCAAATAAAAATCATGCCAGTTATTTAATTTTATTGATTTACCAACTTTATTGCCTTAAATTTGAATACGTTATGGCGCACCTTCTTTTTACAAAACTTAGCGGAGCCGGGAACGATTTCATTCTATTTGATAAGAAAATTAATCCGGAATTAGAGTTGAATTCACTGGCTATTGCCAGGATATGTAACAGAAGAACCGGCATTGGCGCCGATGGTGTACTTGTTATTTCAAATGATGATAGGGCAGTGTTCAGAATGGATTATTACAACGCCGACGGCACATTTGGAAGTCTCTGTGCAAACGGTGCCAGATGTGCGTTAAAATATGCCAAAGAAAGCGGAATGATCGGTTTGGAAACGGTAGTCTTTACAGCTAATAATTTTGTCTATTCGGGTCAAATTCTGGATGATAAGACGGTTAAATTTTTTCTGAATGAACCGGTAGGGCTGAAAACTAATTTCAAGATTAAAGCCGCTAATCAGTTGATTACTGCTTCGTATCTAAATACCGGGTCGCCACATGTGGTAATAAGAATCAATGATGTGCTGTGGAATCCATCTCGTCCGGATACTTTTTACTCGGACCTGGATCGGTTTCCGGTATATCAAATCGGGAGGGAAATCAGGTACTCGAAAGATTTTGCACCGGAAGGAACGAACGTAAACTTTATAACAAAAGTTGAAGGCGCAATAAGAATCAGAAGCTACGAACGAGGTGTTGAAGATGAGACGTTATCGTGCGGTACCGGCGCGGTTGCTGCAGCAATAATAACTTATTTTAATGAACGAATTGAGCCTCCTATCAAGTTGATTGCAAAAAGCGGCGATGTTTTAGTTGTCGATTTCAAAATCAATAATAATAAGATGCAGGATTTATCTTTGATCGGCCCTGCAGAAATAATTTTCAAAGGTGAATTATCAATCTAAATGAGGATATAAATGAGTAAAGTCATCTTTTCTATTCGCTATAATATTATTCCAGAAAGAAGAGTGGAATATTTGGACGTTGTTAGAGAATTGAAAAACATTGTTAAAGCAGAAGGTTTAGAGAGCTATTCTGTGTACGAGCAGAAAAATAAAGCCAATAACTTTGAAGAGATTTATATTTTTAAAAACAAAGAATCGTATGAAAATTTTGAAGACAGTACAGACGAGCGTATAGATATTTTGATGACAAAACTTTCTGATATGATTAGAGAGCAAACTACACAATACACAACTTTATTTGAAGTAGACAACGCGTAAGCAAATAACAATAAACTTAAATTCATTTCTGTATCCCCCAAATCGATCCGGGACACGATATGTTTGAGTATGCCGGTGCAATACATATTCATTCAGTTTATTCAGATGGTTCGGGTGAAGTTAAAGATATAGCCAACTTAGCTTCCGAATCCGATCTGGATTTTATCATTCTCACAGATCATAATACATTGCGCGCACTTCACGAAGGTTACGAAGGCTGGTACGGTAAAACTATGCTGCTTGTAGGATGCGAGATAAACGACAAAGAAAATAAAAATCATTATCTAGCACTTGGCGTTAACGAAACATTCTCTACAAGACTTCCTGCTAAAGAATATGTGAAAAGGATTAAAGATTCAGGTGGAATCGGATTTATAGCACACCCGCATGAAAAAAGAGATTCGATGAAAGAGCATCCGCCTTATCCCTGGATCGAGTGGGACACACACGATTTTACCGGCATTGAAATATGGAACCACATGTCGGAATGGATGGAAGGATTAACAGAGCAGAACAAGTACAATTACTTTATGCATCCATTAAGATCAATTGTTGCCCCTCAGAAAGAAACTTTGCAAACATGGGACCGGCTTAATCTCGAAAGAAAAGTTGTTGGAATTGGAGGCGTGGACGCCCATGCACATAAAGTAAACCTATTCGGTTTTTTTGAACTGGAAGTTTTCCCTTATAAAGTCCTATTCAAATCCATCCGCACTCATATTCTTTCATCAAAAGAATGGAATCTGTCAGGCGATTATGCATTAGCAAACGCAAAAAGTAATGCATACGAATCACTAAAAGAAGGGAGAAGTTTTTTCTCGAACTTTTATCATGGCGATGCAAAAGGGTTTAAGTTTTTTGCTGAGGCCGGCGGAAATATTTACAACATGGGAGATTCAATGCCGGAGACCGGCGAAATAAAATTAAAGGTTCATACTCCGGCGCCAGCAGACGTCAGTTTAATTTTCAACGGCAGCTTGATCGATACAAAAAACGGGACCGATCTGGAATTCACTGCATCGAGAAAAGGAGTTTACAGGGTAGAAGTTTTCAAAAATAAAAATGCATGGATTTTTTCAAATCATATTAGAATAGGTTTATAATTTTTATTAGATTCTCCGCCAAAATTTTAAGATTTATTTACAGATTGAGGTAAAGAGTGTTAGAAAAAAGAAAAAAGATCAGCAAAAAGCAGATCAAAGAAGATAAACTGGTAACCACGTATTACGAGGTTATAACTTTCTATCAGAAATTCCAATCTAAGATATTGATAGGTATTGCAGCCGTTGCGCTCGTCGTTGTTGCTATAGTTCTTTATGCGAACAAGAAATCGAATGACAATACGGCAGCCGCAAATCTGCTTGGCAAAATAATGCCATTGTACGAAGCCGAAAATTTCAAAGACGCCATAGACGGTCAAAAGACTAACAACATTATAGGGTTGAAAGAGATTGTGGATAAATACGGCAGTACAAATCAAGGAAACGATGCAAAAATATTTTTGGGTAATTGCTACGCAATGACCGGTAATAACGATGCAGCTTATAAAATTTATGACGATTACTCCGGCTCAAATCCTCTCTTCAAAGCGACAGCATTGGCTGGCAAAGCAGCCTATCTGGAAGTGAAAAAGGAATTCGCAAAAGCAGCGGATTTATACAGGGATGCTTCAAAAATCTCGAAAGAGAATCCATCAAACAGCGAATTCTTACTGAAAGCCGGAATCAATTTGATTCAAGCCGGTAAAAAATCCGAAGCCAAAACTGTTTTCGAAACACTTAAAAAAGATTATAAAAATAGTACAGAAGCATACGAATCGGATAGATATTCGATCCAAATTGAAAGCTGATTAACTTACTTCCGGTTTGTGCAATCTCTTTTCTTGATTTTGTAAATGGCGGTCGGTATATTTTCATTACTTTAGAAGGATAAAGTTTAATATGGCAGATACTTCAGATTTTAGAAACGGGCTAATCATTAAATTTAAAGGCGATCCTTATGTGATTGTAGAGTTTCAACACGTTAAGCCGGGCAAAGGAGGCGCTTTCGTGAGAACATCATTGAAAAATCTAAAAACAGGAAGAGTGTTAGACAATACTTTCCGTTCCGGCGAATCGGTTGAAATTGTTAGAGTTGAAAGAAGGAAGTATCAATACCTTTACAAAGAATCTGCAGGGTTAGTTTTGATGGATAACGAAACCTACGAGCAGACAACGGTTTCAGAACAGCTTTTCGGTGAAGGTGTTAATTATTTGAAAGAAGGAATCGAAGTTGAAATTCTCTTAGATAACGAAGAACAAATTATTTCGGTTGAAATACCGATCTTTGTTTCGTTGTTAGTTAGCGAAACAGAACCAGGGTTCAAAGGCGATACAGCCAGTAATACTCTCAAACCGGCAAAATTGGAGACCGGTGCTAAAATAAACGTTCCACTGTTCATCAATGAAGGAGACCTTCTGAAAGTTGATACACGAACAGGTGGATATGTTGAACGAGTCAAAAACTAAGGCTGAATAGCATGGATATAAATCTACTAAAGAAGCTCATTAAAATGGTCGAGCAAAGTGAAGTCACCGAGTTCATGGTTCAAGAAGGTGATTTGAAAGTCAAGATCTCAAAAAATTCAAAACAAACGTCACAAATTCATTTACAGCCCGTTGCCGATTTCAATAGACAGGCAGGCGTGCAGGCATCAACACAGCAGGTAATTGAAACCAAACCCGCCGTAGCCATCGAACAACCTCAAACCAGTCATCACGAAATTAAATCGCCAATTGTTGGTACTTTTTATCGTGCACCGGCACCGGATGCGGATCCGTACGTTCAGGTTGGCGATGTGGTCTCTTCCGGCTCTGTTCTATGTATTGTTGAAGCAATGAAATTAATGAATGAAATAGAATGCGACGTTAGCGGAAAAATTGTAAAGATACTTGTAGAAAACGCCACACCGGTTGAATATAACCAACCTCTATTTTTGATCGAAGCAGTTTAGTGTTATCAAACTTTTGAGAGGAAATTTTGTTTAAGAAAATTTTAATTGCCAACCGGGGAGAGATAGCACTTAGAATTATCAGAACTTGTAAAGAACTTAGCATTCCTACAGTAGCGGTTTACTCGGAAGTAGATCGCGATTCGCTGCACGTTGTGTTTGCCGACGAAGCTGTTTGCATAGGACCGGCGCCAAGCAACCAAAGTTATTTAAAAATTCCGAACATACTTTCTGCAGCGCAAATAACCGGAGCCGATGCAATTCATCCAGGTTACGGCTTCCTGGCTGAAAATGCAGAGTTCAGTGAAATATGCGTAGACTCGAACATCAAATTTATTGGTCCATCGGCAAATTCTATACGCAAAATGGGAGACAAAGCTTTTGCCAAAGAGACAATGAAGAAAGTAGGCGTACCTGTTGTTCCGGGAAGCGATGGAGTAGTGAATGATACTGAAGAAGCAAAAAAAATTGCGAAGCAGATCGGTTACCCGGTTATGCTAAAAGCTTCTGCCGGTGGTGGCGGTAAAGGAATGAGGATTGTTTGGAAAGAAGATGAATTGGAAAAAGCATTTCAAACAGCAAGCAATGAAGCCAATGCAGCTTTTGCCAATCCGGCGCTTTACATAGAAAAGTTTATTGAAAACCCGCGGCACGTCGAAATTCAAATTCTTGGCGATCAATTTGGAAATATATTTCATTACGGAGAAAGAGATTGTTCAATTCAACGGCGGCACCAAAAGTTGATTGAAGAATCACCCTCTCCGTTCATTACATCTGAAATAAGAACAAAGATGGGAGAAGCCGCACTGCTTGGCGCTCAAGCTGTGAATTATGAAGGCGCCGGTACTATCGAATTTTTAGTAGATAAACATAAAAGATTTTATTTCATAGAAATGAATACGAGAATTCAAGTTGAACACCCGGTTACAGAGATGGTCCGGAATATAGACCTTGTGAAGAACCAGATACTTGTTGCAGCGGGCGAAAAAATTGAAGACCCGCCGAAAGACCCGAGAGGCCACGCGATTGAATTTCGCATCAACGCCGAAGATCCGGAAAATAATTTCAGACCGTCTCCGGGACAGATTGAGTACTTGCATTTCCCCGGCGGTTTTGGCGTAAGGATCGATTCTCATGTTTATAACGAATATGTTATTCCGCCAAACTATGATTCTTTGATTGCTAAGATGATTATCTGGGGAACCGACAGGCACCATGCAATCAAACGTGCAAAGAGAGCTCTGGAAGAGTTTAGAATTGAAGGGGTGAAAACAACCGTACCATTTCATCAAAAAGTTTTGGAGAATGATAAATTTATAGAAGGTGATTTCGATACTTCATTCATCGATAGACACATTAACTTAAACTCATGAGGCAATAATGAACATTCCGGAAAATTTAAAGTACACTAAAGATCACGAATGGATTAAAGTTGAAGGCAACGTCGGAATAATAGGCATAACCGATTATGCTCAGGGCGAACTTGGAGATATCGTTTATGTTGATATCAATCCCGAATTAAGTGAGCTTACATCGGGTGAATCGTTCGGCACTATCGAAGCTGTTAAAACCGTCAGCGATTTGTATGCACCTGCCGGCGGAAAAGTTTTAGAGCTGAACAAAAAATTAAACGACGAACCTCAGATTGTAAATTCCGATCCGTATGGAGAAGGCTGGATAATTAAAATTCAATTGTCAGATGCTTCCCGGCTGAATGATCTCCTTGACGCAGCGGCTTATAAAGCACAGTTGGGTAATTAATTATTTTTGCTGTTTGTTATCCGGGAGGTTGTTTCGCAAGATGTTTTATTTAAAAATAGCACACTGATGAGACGACTTCTCAGATTTTTACAGATTATTGTTTCGCAAAAAAACCTTTTAGGCAATGGGTTCCGTTTTAAATTAAACTTCACTTCTTTATGATTCACAAACGAAAAATCTTAATCCTTGATTTTGGCTCGCAGTATACACAGTTGATTGCACGTAGCATACGACAGAGCAAAATTTATTCTGAAATTCATCCACACAATTATCCGGTTGAAAAGATTAAACTGGGAATGCCTTCGGGAATAATTCTTTCCGGCGGTCCAATGAGTGTAAACGACGAAGGCGCACCGAACATTTCAAAAGAAATTTTTGAACTGGGAATTCCGGTTCTCGGTATTTGTTATGGCCTCCAGCTAATATCAAAATATCTCGGCGGTAAAGTTGAACCGGCAGAAGATCGGGAATACGGCAAAGCCAGTCTTGAAATTATTGATGACGATATGCTTCTGATGGGTGTGAAGAATGGATCGGTTATCTGGATGAGTCACGGTGATTACGTAACAAAACTTCCGGAAGGATTTCATTTAACGGCTAAGACGGAAAACTCGCCACTCTGTGCTGTATCAAATCCGGCAAAGAAAATTTATGGAATTCAATTTCATCCCGAAGTAACGCATACAGAATTCGGCAGGACAATTCTGAACAACTTTTTATTTGAAATATGCGGATGTGCGGCGGACTGGACTTCAGAAAGTTTTATCTCCACAACAATTGAGGAGGTAAGGAAGAAAGTCGGTAGCAAAAAAGTTATTTGTGCTCTAAGCGGTGGTGTCGATTCATCTGTTGCGGCTCTGCTGATGCACAAAGCAATTGGAGATCAGCTAATTTGCATTCATGTCGATCACGGGATGATGAGGAAAAACGAAAGCGCTGGAATTGTTAAGATGTTCAACGAAAATTTCCACATGCGAGTCCTTTACGTTGACGCCTCCGAACTTTTCCTTTCTAAATTAAAAGGCGTTATTGAGCCGGAGAAAAAAAGAAAAATTATTGGCAATACTTTTATCGAAGTTTTTGATAATGAAGCAAAAAAATTCTCCGATACAGAGTTTTTAGTTCAGGGCACCCTGTATCCGGACGTAATTGAGTCTGTGTCGGTGAAAGGTTCATCGGTCACAATTAAAACTCATCACAACGTTGGTGGCCTGCCCGAACGAATGAATCTGAAATTGATTGAACCGTTTAGAGAATTATTCAAAGATGAAGTTAGAGCAATCGGCAGGGAACTGGGATTGCCAGAAATTTTTATTAAACGGCATCCTTTCCCCGGACCGGGCTTAGCAGTTAGGGTGCTTGGTGAAATTACAAGAGAGCGGTTAAACATTTTGCGCGAAGCCGATGAAATTTTTATAAACGAGCTGCACTCTTCAAAAATTTACGATGATATTTGGCAAGCGTTTGTTGTTCTGCTTCCGGTTCAGTCGGTTGGTGTAATGGGAGATGCGCGGACTTATGAAAATGTTGTTGCTCTAAGGGCTGTTGCATCAACAGATGGTATGACTGCGGACTGGTACAGGTTTCAACCTGAATTTCTTGAAATAGTTTCAAACAAAATAATTAGATCTGTGCGCGGTGTGAATCGGGTTGTATACGACATCAGTTCGAAACCGCCCGCAACAATTGAATGGGAATAAAAAACAAAAAAGGATTGTAATGAAAGTAAAAGAATTACCGCTTGATGACCGCCCCCGCGAAAAGTTAATGCTGCGCGGTGTTCAAAGTTTAAGCGATGCCGAACTTCTTGCAATTCTTCTTCGAACAGGAACAAAGGGGAAATCGGTCATACAATTGTCTCAAGAGCTACTTTCCAAATATAGAGACCTCAACTCGTTAACCTGCCAAACGCATGCCGGTCTGAAAAATTTTCCCGGTATCGGGAGGGACAAAGCTTGTTCACTTATTGCGGCGTTCGAAATCAGCCGGAGAATCGATTCTCGGAAGAAATGGTTTCCGAACAAGACAATAACTTCACCGGAAGATATAGCAAATATTTTTATTCCACTTCTTAGAGACGAAGTAAAAGAAAAATTTTACGTTGTCTGTCTTAATTCTGCAAATCGTATTATTAAATATGAGCTCATTTCGGTCGGAAATCTTAATACAAGCGTGGTTCATCCCAGGGAAGTATTCAAAGTGGCAATAGAAAATAATTCGGCAAATATCATCCTTTTACATAATCACCCCAGCGGAAACACCGAACCAAGCAGAGAAGATTTGGTAATAACCAGGAAATTGATAGAATCCGGCAAAATCCTGGATATTGAGGTTTTCGATCATCTCATAATTTCCGGGAACAATTATGCCAGCATAATAGGTAAAATATCTAATTAAGTTTGTAATATCATTTCGTAACGATTATATTTTAAAATGAGTATATTACTAAAGAGTATATCACTTAATAAATTCAAGGAGGATTCAGATGTTAAAAAAAATTATGAATACTGCACTCATTGTATTTTTGATTGCGGTAGTAATTGGGTTTACGGGGTGCAGTGGTATTTCCAAGGAACAAGTTGCTGAACTTGAAGCACTTCGTTCCGAAGTTAAAGCTCTTGATAAAGAAGTAAATTCTTTAAAGGGTGAAAAAGCAGCGATCGAAAGAGAGATTGCAGAAAAGAACGCAAAGCTGGATGAATGCGCAAAACTAAAAACGGAAACTCAGAAAAATCTTGAGAAGATGGGTAAGTAATTTTAACAGTTAAATAATCTAAAGGAGATTTTAAATGAAAGTGTACAAATATTTTTTGGTTTTATTTGCGTTTGTACTCCTCTCGGCTAATGTTTTTGCGCAACAAATGGAAGACATGACCAAGGAGGAGTGGCAGAACGAAATGAATCGTTTGTCTGCCCAGAAAGTTGCTCTTACTAGCGAACTCAATGCATTAAAGAACGATATCGACAATCTGAAGAAAATGAGAGACGGCTTGAAAACTTATGATGCTTGCATCGATGAATTGTATGCAATGCTTGGCGCTACAAAAGCAGATATCGATAATTTTAGTAAACAACTTAATGAATTGACGAACAAAATAGATAATCAGGTCGCGCCGAAAGCCGATAGACAAGCCGAACTTGATGCGATGAAAAACAATAAGATCAGCGCTCTGCCCGAATTCTTCGATAAAGTTCATAATCAACTTCAGAAAAAATTAGACGCATGGATTGAAAAGCCGAAAGAAATTAACTATACAGTTGTAAAAGGCGATTGCTTATGGAATATTGCTAAAAAGAAAGAGCACTACGATAATCCATTTGCATGGCCGATCATTTACAAAGCAAACCGCGATCAAATTAAAAATCCGGATTTGATTTTCCCGAAACAAATCTTCAAGATTCCTAACTTGACCGAAGAGGAAAAGGCTAAATATGATAAGATCAGAAGAAATTACAAACCTGCTCCTCCGACACAAACTCAGACTCCAGCTGCTGCTAAGTCTGCAAAACCGGCTGATAAAATTACAAAGTAAAGAGCGCTTGTGAGAAATTGTGTCAAATAATTTTAAGATAAAGCCCTTTTCGATTTTTGGAGAGGGCTTTTGTTTTTACGGAGAACCAGTACGCAAATAGAAAAAAATATTAAACTCGATAACGTCGATCTCCTTTCGTTTCTCGGAATCAATGACGGGAACATCAAACCGATTGAAGAAAGGTTCTCTGCCAATGTAATTGTTCGCGGAGATAATGTTTTTGTCCAGGGTATTCAGGAAGAAGTGGAAGCTATTGAGAAAGTTATCAAAGAAATGATATTTGTTCTGAACACGACCGGAAAACTTCGGAACAGCGATGTTTTTACTATTATAGATCTTACACTTCAAGGTAAAGAAATTATCAACGGTAATGAGTTTGATAACATTGTTCTATATTCCAGGAAAGATGTAATTAAAGCAAAGACGCCTAATCAAATAGAGTATACAAAAAGTGTTAGAGAGAATGATATTCTATTTGCAATTGGTCCAGCCGGTACAGGTAAAACTTTTCTTGCAGTTGCTTTTGCGGTCTCGGCGTTGAAAAAAGGAATTGTAAAAAAAATAATTTTATCCAGACCGGCGGTTGAAGCCGGTGAAAACCTGGGCTTTTTGCCCGGAGATTTCAGAGAAAAAATTGATCCGTATCTTCGCCCTCTTTACGATGCCCTTGAAGAAATGCTGCCTTCCGACCAGCTTCGCAATTATATTGAAAAAAATATGATCGAAATTGTACCTTTGGCGTACATGCGCGGCAGAACGCTCAACAATGCTTACGTAATTTTGGATGAAGCTCAAAATGCAACTGGCATGCAAATGAAAATGTTTTTGACACGGCTGGGTCCCAATTCGAAAGCGATAATTACAGGCGATATTACCCAAATCGATTTGCCGAGTTATTCACAGAGCGGATTGGTACAGGTGAAAGATATTCTGAAAAAAGTCGACGGCGTTGGATTTATTTACTTTGATAAAGGCGACGTTGTGCGCCACAAGCTTGTCAAAGATATCATTGATGCATATGAAAAACATTACAACAACAACGGCAAAGGAGCTTAGTCAAATTTCTTGCTTTCTTCCCAGTATTTGTCCATCTCTTCTAATGTAGAATCGATTAAATTTTTCCCCGATTCTTTAATCTTTTTCTCAATGTAACCGAATCTTGAAATAAATTTTTCATTTGTTCTTCTAAGTGCATTTTCCGGGTTAACGCCAAGAAATCTTGCATAATTCGTCAATGCGAAAAAAACATCTCCCATTTCTTTTTCAAATTCTTCGAACGTTCCTGCTTTTTCCTGTTCGTGCATCTCTTCAATCTCTTCTATAACTTTTTTCCAAACGTCTTCCTTCTTCTCCCAGTCGAACCCGACTTTAGAAGCTTTTTCTTGAAGACGGTAAGCTCTTGCAAGACTTGGCAGGTTCTTCGGCACCCCTTGAAGCAAAAAATCTCTTCCTTCGGCAAGTTTTATCTCTTCCCAATTCTTAACTATTTCTTTCGTGCCATTAACTTTTGTATTGCCAAACACATGGGGGTGCCTTCTTATGAGTTTATCGCTTATTGAATCGATCACGTCATCGATATTGAAATTTTTGTCCCCTTCCGCAACGACCGAGTGGAAAACAATATGAAGAAGTAGATCGCCGAGCTCGGTTTTCAACTCGTTATAATTTTTTTGATCGATTGCTTCTAATACTTCGTAAGTTTCTTCCAATGTTGCTCCTTTAATGGAATCGTGTGTTTGTTCGCGGTCCCACGGACATTCTTTCCTCAGTCTGGCCATGATATCGTAAAGATTTTGGAATTTATCGCCTGTCATGCGCTCTCCGATTTTGAAAGCAAAGATAACGAGAAGGTTTGCAAAAGAAAAAGGTTTGATTCAAAGATCAGAATGAAATTCTCAAAAAAAAATTATTATATTTCATTAAAAATTTGCGGGATAAAAGATGATTGAAGAAAGGATCAAGGAAATCATCGGTCACGATTTACCTACTTTACCGAAACCATTGGCTGCTTACATCCCTGCACAGATAAGCGGAAATCTTGTTTACACGTCCGGGCAGCTTCCAATGAAAGACGGAAAACTTATCGCCGAAGGTCGTGTCGGGTATGAAGTGACCGAAGAAAAAGCAATTGAATGTGCACGGTTGTGTACTCTGAATTGTTTGCTTGCGGTCAAATCTGTTATCGGCAATCTCGACCGTGTTGAGCAAATTGTGAAAGTAGTTGTGTTTGTAAACTCCGCTTCGCGATTTACGGGTCAGCCTAAAGTTGCAAACGGAGCTTCTGAATTTTTGGGACAAATTTTTGGAGATCCTGGTAAACACGCCCGGAGTGCAGTCGGTGTTAGTGAACTGCCTATAAACGCACCGGTGGAAGTGGAAATGATTGTCCGTGCATCGTTACTGGATTTTTGACCAATATTTTATGTTGTGCTTAATTGTAATAAACAATAAAATTAAGAAGGATTTTTTAGATAAATAGAAACATATTAGTTCGGCAGATTGTTGAATAGCTTGAAAAGGAAGGATGTTGAAAGTGAAAAAACTTGTTATACTTTTGCTTGTCATTTCAGTTTCGATTCTTAATGCGCAGTTTCGCGATTCCGATAAACCGGCCGACATTAAAAATGGCATTCTCCGGGGCGGTTCTTCAGATTCGATCTTTGGTATTTTCAACCCGGATAATTTCAGCATGCGTCATTCTTTCGATCTTTCATATTCAACAATAGGAAGCGCCGGGTTGGCTTTAGGAGTTTATACAAACAGCATGGCATATAAGTTTAGCGACAAACTGAATATGCAAGCGGATATAAGTTTGGTAAACTCGCCTTACAATTCTTTCGGTTCACAATTGACTAAGCAAATCAACGGGTTGTATTTGAGTAGATTGCAATTGAACTTCAACCCGACCGATAACATGTCTGTCGTTGTTCAATACAGAAATTTTCCGCTAGGATATTATTCGCCGTACTATTACGGAGGATCACCTTTCTACCAAAGCGGTTTCTTTAGCAATTTCGGCTTCGGGAAATAAAACTTCTTTTTTATTAAATTACTTTACAAATTAATCCAGAAAATGCAGAGCGTATTGACCAATTGGAAAATTTTAAAACGAAGAAAAGATCATCCGGATCGATAGGCTTAAAATCCTCAACAGCAAACTTTCTTCTTAACATTTCTATTTTTCTTCTTGTGGTAGTGATAATTTATATGGGATATTCCATTTATCTAAAAGTATCGCATCATTCAAACAATTCCGGCGCAGCCAATTCCAATCAAGTTGTTTCAGATATTATTCAGGTTGAAGTTTTGAATGGATGCGGTGTTGGAGGTGTAGGAGATAAATTTACAGATTTTCTCCGTGGTAGAAATTTTGACGTTGTGAAGACAGGCAATTATATCTCGTCCGATGTAGATGAAAGCATGGTAATTTGCAGAACCGACAATATGGCGAATGCATACAAGGTTGCAAAGGCGCTGGGCATAAAAAACGAAAATGTAATTCAACAGTTGAACAAAGATTATTTTCTTGATGTATCGATTGTTGTTGGAAGAGATTATTTTAATCTTGCACCATTTAAGTGAGGAGGAATTGGATACAATAAAATTTTCAAAGATGATTGCTGAAATTATCAAATCCAAAAAAGGTTACAACATTAGAATTTTGGATCTCAGAAAAATCAGCGGCAGCATTGCCGATTGTTTTGTTATTTGTTCAGCCGATGCCGATAGACAGGTAAAAGCAATTGCCGATGAAATTGATGATAGACTGCATGAGCAGGGAATCAAATGCATTCACAAAGAAGGCTACGAAACTTTGAACTGGATTCTATTGGATTACTTTGACGTGGTTGTGCATATCTTCCGCACCGAAGCGAGGAATTATTACAACCTGGAAAAGTTATGGGGCGATGCATTGATAATTAAAATTGCAGATGAAAAATAAAAGCAAAATCTACCGGAGAAATTTTTGAAAGATTACTTAATAAATATTTTTTCCAAAGCGCAGAACAAACTGCCCTACTTAAAAGATGTAGAATTAATCTTCACTGTTCCCGCTCAAGCAAATCACGGAGATTATGCAACAAATGTTGCGATGATTCTTGCGAAAAAACTGAAACAGAAGCCGCACGATGTGGCAAAAGAAATTATTGCTCACTTGACAACCGACCCGGGAGTGATTGAGAAAATTGAGATCGCCGGACCAGGATTCATAAATTTTTATTTCAATCCTTTGTATAACACAAAAATTATTGATAAAATTTTTCAAGAAGGGAAAAACTTCGGTCGGGCTTCAATTTACAACGGTAAAAAAGCAATGGTGGAATTCATCTCGGCAAATCCAACCGGACCATTGACAGTCGGACACGGAAGAAATGCCGTAGTTGGCGATACGGTTGCAAATATGCTCGAATGGATTGGCTACACTGTTGACCGGGAATATTATTTTAACAATGCTGGCAGGCAAATGCGGGTGCTTGGCGATTCGGTTAAGCTCCGCTATCTAGAAATGCTTGGACAAAAAATAGATTTCCCTGAAGACTACTACCAGGGCGAGTACATCAAAGATATTGCAGCCATGCTGAAAAACGAGCATGGCGATAAACTAGTGGACGAAAGTCCTGAAGGAATATTTAAGCAGCGTGCTGAAAAAGAAATATTTGCCGATATCATTAAAACGATGGAGCGGATCGGCATAAAGATGAAAAAATTCTACAACGAACATACGTTGTACAAAGATGGAAGGATCGATTCTCTGCTGGATGAGTTTAAGAGGAAAGATCTTTCTTACGAAAAAGACAACGCTATTTGGCTTAAGCTTAGCGATCTTGGAAACGAACAGGACAAGGTAATTGTCAAATCGTCCGGCGAGCCGACTTACAGATTGCCTGATATCGCTTATCACATTACAAAGTACGAACGCGGATACGATTTGATGGTCGACTTATTCGGTTCAGATCACAATGCAACGTATCCCGATATTCTTGCCGGTCTGCACGCCCTCGGTTACGATTCGAGCAAGGTAAAAGTTTTGATCCACCAGTTTGTTACAATTATGCAGAAAGGGGAAGCCGTTAAGATGTCGACGCGTAAAGCAAATTACATTACACTGGATGAATTGATTGACGAAGCTGGTAGCGATGTTGTGAGATATTTTTTCAACATGAGAAGTATAACAAGCCATTTGAATTTCGACATCGACTTAGCAAAAAAACAGTCCGACGAGAATCCCGTTTTTTATCTTCAGTATGCGCACGCGCGTATTTCATCAATTCTCCGGATGACCAACGACGAAAGACTAAAGAGCTCAACCGAAAATTTGAGTTTGCTCGTTGCAAAAGAAGAGCAGAACCTTCTAAAGAAATTGTATGAGTTTCCCAACGAAATAATTTACAGTGCAGAGAATTTTGAATCTCACAGAATCACGACATATCTTGAAGAATTAGCTGTATTGTTTCATCGTTTCTATACCGAATGTAGAATAATAGGAAGCGAAAAAAAACTTGCCGAAGCAAGAATTGCACTCTGCATTGTAGTCCAAACCGTAATTAAAAACGGATTATCGATCCTCGGCGTCAGCGCACCGGAAAAAATGTGATGGGTAGCTGTTGACCATAAACTATATTTTTATAGAGCTATTCGTTGAACCGTCTATTAGAGGTCGTTCTACAATCCATTCCGCAATGGCAACAGACAAAGCATAAACTTTGGCAGCGCTGTTCTGCAATAACAATCTGCCGCATTCAGAAATTGTTGCGCCGGTGGTTATAACATCATCGAGAAGAAGAATATTCTTACCGGACAAATTATTTTTTCTTTTGATAGAAAAAGCTCCTCTAACATTTTTTCTTCGTTCATCTATTGTTAATGCAGTTTGTGTCTCTGTGAATCTGCTGCGTTTGAGCAGATTTGTTTTCACCGGGATATTTAATATCGATCCGATCACTTTAGCAATGAAATCGGATTGATTGTAACCGCGTTCGGCACGTTTTAAGTGGTGCAATGGAACCGGCAAGATCAAATCGATATTCCATTCTGAAATTCTGCTGCCGAGTTCATGTGCCGTCAATTTGCCGAGAAAACTTCCGAGGCTGAATTTACCGCTGTATTTAAGTTCGTGGATAACTTGCTGCAGCTCTTTATCTTTCTCAAAAACAAATAACGAGATGAAATTGCTGATAATGTTTTGCGCGCGGAATTTTCTCTCGTACTCGCGCAACAAACGCACGGTGTCTGCTCTTCGGATCTTTGATAAACATGAACTGCAAACAGTATTTTCTTCGTTGGTAAGTTTTGTTTGGCAAGAAGGACAAAATCTGGGCAGGAAAAAATCTACGAAAGTTATAAATCCATTAAACCATTTATGGTGTTTGTTTTTGAACAAAATAAACCCCCATCTTTTTATCGCTGATTTCTATATGGTTGAAGAACCATCTCTTGATACTTTTCAACTGCTCCAATCCGAATGTCTCCTTGTTTTTTTCGTACTTTTCTGTTGTCTTGAGAATCTGGTTGTAGAATCTGTCATGCTCAAGTTTGTGCGATATGTAACCCGGGAAAGCAAATTCCTTCATCATTTTTTCTTCGGTTTTAAAATGTTCGCCGATATGATTTATGAATTCGCGTAACAGTTTGAGTGTGTTTTTTTTGTCGAATGCCATAACCGAATTATAGACCAGGTTAATGTCGTCGGATAAACTTTTGTGCTGGCTGTCGATTTGTTCTACATGAACCAGATCATTTGAATTCATTTCCATGAACTTCATAGCGCTGCCTCTATTATTATATCATCCCCGATCTTTTTCTTACGAACCATTCGACTGCGAATAAGAATATAATAAGCAAAAGAATCCATTCATCAGCCCACAACTGAAATTCGGATTTCGACAATCTTTCTTTGGAAGTTTCTTTGTTCATGCTCTGTAATTTCTGCACCAGGTTTTTGTAATTATATATTGTATAATAATTCCCGCCCGTGTTTTCAGCAAGTAATTTTAAAAAGTCCGGCTGCATCCGTGTATCGACTTTTTCAATATTTATCCCGCTCACAACAAATCTTCCGGAATTACTTGTAAGCTTCTTACCGTTTATAGTTGCCAGACCTGTGTAAGTATAATCGCCGGACTGATTGGGGTTATAGTCTGTTGAGTATAATCCATTTCCATCGGGAGAAAATATCAAATCATATTTTTCGTTGTTGAACAAAACATGTGCGCTAATTTTTGCCGTGTCTACCGGCGTAAATGTTTGATCGTAAAGTTCAGCTTTGAAGTTAACTGTTTCGTTCCCGAGGTAATTTTTTTTATCGGTATAAATTTGAAATTGTTTCTGTTGATTCGAAAGACCGAGCCATTTAGCAATATAGTTTATGAAATTTTGGAAAAATGCGGGATAAGCTTCAGCCGTTTGAAGCTGCCACTTCCATAGTTCGCCACCTAAAATTGCGAATGATCTTTGATTACCTATACTTCTCAAAATAATCAACGGATTGTTTGAAAGCGTATTCCTAATTTTTGCTCTTACCAGAACTGTGCTGCCCGGTTTGGATTGAAAATCTGATGTTGATTGTGTTAGCGGCGGAAGATTTTGCCAGATATCGTGCTGGGTTTGTATGCCTGAAAAGAATGAAGAAAATTCCTGTCCTATCATCTCCGGTTCTGCCATTGCAAAATCGTTACCGGTCTTTGAAATTGAGAAGGGAAGGTTCTTCTCTAAACTTTTTAAGCGTTGTATGTTTACGCCGGCGGATAAAAGAAGAAAGAACGGTTTAGATTTTTCGTTTATCAGCGTCGAAATTTTATCAATCAAATTCTGCGGTGTGTTGGATGACGGGAAATCGATAAGAAAAAGTAGATCGGAGCTGTCGGCTGCAGCAGCTTTTGCGTCATTCAAAAAGCGCCCGTTTGCAAGCTGAATCAATTTTCTGACATCTAAATTCTTATCGGTTGTTAAGGCATTTGCAATTGCCGATAGATCGGCAGAAGGAGCGCCTGCAACAAGACAAATTTTCAATTTGGTATCAAGCACATTTATAAAAAACGTTTTTGAATTATTTGTTGTTATGTATTCGCCGGGCAACGGCGAGATGACAATACTCAATTTTTTTTCTCCTTCGCCAGAAGGCTTATAATCAAAAAAAATTTTATTGATTCCTGCTTCGTTGAGGGTCAAATCTTTTGAAGCCAGCGGTTTACCTTCTTCAAAGAAAGAAGCACGAACCAGCTTTTGTGCAAATCCAAAATTTTTTATCGAAGCTTCGATGACAGTTGGTTTGTCTGAATAGATATACTGATTGTAACGAACATCCGAAACTTGTACATCTTTCTTTTGAGCTGTATCACCTATGCCTACAGTAAAAAGAGGAAATGGAAATTTCTCTGCTTGATAAGTTGGGTCGATACCGTCTGTAATAATTCCGTCGCTTACAATAACTGCGGAGTTAACTTTCGCACCTTCTTTGTTTAAGAAATTTACTATCTGCGAAAAGTTGGTTTTATTTTCATTAAGACGTATGCCGGCAGTTAAATCTTTCACACTGTCGATTTGCCGGCCGAAAGTAAAAATCTTTATATTGATACCGCCGGCAGAATTCAGTTCATTTACAAAATTATTTATTTGCCCGGTTCTTTGCACACTATCTTTTTCTGCAAGTGAATTGGAATTGTCAACAAAGAGATACGTTTTTGATTCGACCTCTAATTTATGAGTAATTGCCAGCAGTGGATCGAAAAGGAGAAAAACGATTAGCGCAAGAATAATCGATCTAATTGCGGTTAAAAAATAACGGAGCCACTCCGATACAAGCGGAATAGTGTGTTTGTAGATGTATATCGAAAAACCTATTAGAGCTACGACTAGAAGAAAATAAAAAGAAGGATTGGAAGAAAAAATTATATTAAAGCTTGCAAAGTGCATCATTCAAAAATTACGATTTTTGTTTGAACAATAAATCTAGCTGCCAGTCTTTCATCGATTCGTAAGTTTTGTAATCGGTCAAATCGAAATGTATCGGCGTAACGGAAACATAGTTTTTTCTAATTGCAAACTGATCTGTTTTCAATGTGTTGTCGTGCTCAATAAGATTGCCTGTTAACCAATAATATTTTTGTCCGTACGGATCTTTACGTTCTTCGTAAATATCGTCCCATTTAGATTTGCCTTGCTGTGTTAACCGGACTCCGGCAATTTGATCTTCCGGCAAATCGGGCACATTCACGTTAAGAAGAGTTCCGGCAGGCAATTTATTTTTGGCAACCATCTTTGCAAGTTGCGAGGAGAACCTGGCTGCAAAACCAAAATCTTTTGCTTTATGGCTTGTAACCGAGACGGCAATAGAAGGAACATCCATAATTGCTGCTTCGCGCGCCGCTGAAACTGTTCCGGAATAGATTATATTTATTGCTGTGTTGGAACCTAAATTTATTCCCGATACAACTATATCCGGAGGCTGCTTCATAATATTTCTGATACCGATTTTGATACAGTCTGCCGGTGTTCCGTCAACTGCATAACCAAAGAAATCACTATTCTTGTAGAAATCGGTTATTCGCAGCGGGTATTTCATTGTTATAGCATGACCGACAGCACTTTGTTCTGTGATCGGCGCAACAATTGTTACATCTCCGATTTTCTTTAGTTCGTTTGCTAATGCGCTTAAGCCGGGTGAGCTAATCCCGTCATCGTTGGATATTAAAATTTTCAAAATTGTACTGTGTGTTAATAGTGTAAATAATCATCTATTATACGCAAATATACTTAATTGCTTAAACGCAACGAAATCAATTCTAATGGTTCATACCTAATCTCAACCCCGCAATAGAAACAGAAAAAAGTCTCAGGTAGATAAAAAAATGAGGTTGTCTTTGTATAGAAAGAATCACCCGGTAGGTGAAAAACAAAATAGAGGAAAATTGATAAAGCAAAGAGAAGAAAAATCCCATGGAGAAAAGAAGAAAACTTAGTATTGACCGAGCGTTGTGAAGACATGAGAAAACGGGTTCATTTACTAAGCAGCATTGAAGAAGTTCACAATTTCCGCTTCGATCTAATTAATTTAATTGACGAATTGCAATATATCATTCAAGCAGAAATACGTTATTTCCTTTATCCATTGCCGGATATAAAACAGCAAGCTTACGAGCTTGGGAAAAATGTATGAACAATTTTCTTGAGCGGTTCAAACCGCAGGATGATTATTCTGTCGAAGAAGTAATGAAATTGCTGAACGACGAAGTTTATTTGTTGGAGGAAGCGAAAGCGGGGTTGAGAATCATTTCTTCAGCAAACCTATTTTTCTCCTAATTCTTTCTTATTTTGTATTAAGAAAATTTACAATCTGATGTTACGCATGGTTTGCGCTTAACAAACGAGTTTTTGTTGTTAAAGAATACTCGCTTTAGGGTTACATTTTTTCATTGTAGATCAAACCTTGCGTCAGATGTGTTACAAGAATAAAAATGATACCACTTTACGCCTCTCAACAAGTGCGCGAAGCAGACAGCTTTGCAATTAATACTCTCGGCATTCCGAGCGTTGTACTTATGGAGAATGCTGCAAGAAGCTTATATGCAGCCATAACTGAAAACTGCGATCAAAAGATTGAAAATAAAAATGTAGGCATCGTTTGCGGAAAGGGTAATAACGGAGGCGATGGCTTTGCACTCGCCCGGCATTTTATTATAAATGAATTCACGGTAAAAATTATTTCGCTCGGTGCAGAAGAAGAACTCAAAGGCGACGCACTTACAAATTTTAGAATAACAAAAAATATTATTAACGAATACCCTTCTTCAAAAATTTTTATTTACGAAAGCGTTAAAGATATATCGGCATTCGATGACTGTGCACTGGTGATAGATGCAATGTTGGGTACTGGCAGCCGCGGCGAACTTGCCGAACCGTATAAAGAAATTGTTACAAAATTAAATCAACTGAATGCCTTTAAAATTGCAGTCGATCTTCCGACAGGGCTCGATCTTGAAAATGCTTCCGGGGAAGTTGTTTTCAACGCAGATATTACGGTAACGCTTTCCGAATTTAAGACGGGATTATTTTACGGCAAAGGATATGTGAACTGCGGAAAGATCGTTAAAGGATCGATCGGAATAGGCAACGAATACTATATTAAGCAAACAGTTACCGATTACCTGACCGAACCGGAGGACGCATATTACGGTTTACCATCAAAAAATTTAGACCAGCATAAATATTCCGCGGGAAAAGTTTTTATAATAGCAGGCAGCGGAAAACTTCCCGGTGCGTCATTCTTAACTGCTAATTCAGTTCTCAGAACCGGAGCCGGATCATCCATTCTTGCATTCCCCAAATCAATCAAAACATTAGCGCAAAGAAAATTGACAAGTGCTGTTGTGCGTGCTTACGACGACGAAGGGAAAGAATTTCTTAGCGATACCAACATCAAAGAGCTCGATGAAAAAATTAATTGGGCAAATGTAGTTGCGATGGGTCCGGGTCTCGGCAGAGAAGACGCAACTCAAAATGCTGTGAGAGAAATTCTTAGAACACACAAAAACAAAAAATTTGTTATTGATGCCGACGCCATTACGGCGCTTGGCAACGAAGAATATAAAAAACTTAGCCTGAAAGGGAAAGTCCTTACCCCCCATCATAAAGAATTTTCGGATATGATCGGAATAACCCTCGACGAACTTGAGAAGAATTTACTTAAAACCGGAAAGAACTTTTCTACCGGAAATGGTTGTTATGTAGTATTGAAAGGTGCGCCGACAATTATTTTTAATCCGATCGGCGAGGCGTTCGTAAACACGGTTGGAAATCCAGGTTTAGCAAAATTTGGTTCCGGTGACGTCTTAACAGGAATGATCGCCGGCTTTTTAGCTCAGACCGAAGAAATAGAAGATGCGCTTATCGGTGCTGTTTACATTCACAGTTTATCTGCCGACTTGCTGCTCGAAGAAATGACCGAGTACGGTTATACGGCCGAAGATTTAATTCAAGAGATACCCAATGCAATCAAATTCATTCTCAAGTCGTTTATATAAATTGCTTGCCGAGCGGGCAAAAACCTTTATTTATTTCCCCTTGGTTCTTTACTGGATAACAATTTTTATACTTACCACTATTCCCGCCGATGCAATACCGCAATTTTTTAGTTTACAGGATAAAGTTGAACATTTTGGAGCGTATTTCGTTCTGGCGCTTCTTCTGAATCTCGCACTCTATTATCAAAAACAGTTTAAGCTGATTTCCGACAAATCGTTTTTGTTCACAGCGCTTTTAGTTACCGGTTACGGCGCAATTGATGAATTGCATCAGTTGTTTATTGCGGGGCGAACTTGCGATCTTTGGGATTGGGCATTCGATTCACTTGGAGGAATTACCGGAATTTGGATCTCTTACTTGTTCTTGCGAAAATTTACTGCGTCTGTTGCCCACGAAACGATTTCATAGAACCATTCATGCCGAAATTTATTTCATACATACTTTTCTAAAATAATTCTATCTATATTTACAGTTGAAGAGAGAAATCGATCGGTGAAGGCAATTAAGAAAAATGGCATGAATCAAAAACTTGCTATTGAAATTGAGGATTTAACTTTTAATTATTTGACAAATGGAAGTGAAACACTTTTTGAACTGTATATTTCCCGGTGGGAAGCTGCAAAAGGTGATTTCTTGTGCGTCCTTGGACCAAACGGTTGTGGAAAATCAACTTTGCTAAGATTATTGTGCGGACTTTCTGAACCCCGGTCCGGAACTGTAAGGATCAACAACGAAAATTTGAATTCGTTTTCACGTAGAGAACTTGCCAGAAGAATATCGTTTGTTTCTCAAACTAACTTTTCTCTTTTCCCGTTTTCCGTTTTTGAAATTGTGATGATGGGAAGAACACCGTTTTTAAGCATGATGGGATTCGAAAACGAAACAGATATGCGCATTGTTAACGAAGCTTTAGCGCTTATGCAAGTTGAACATTTAAAGAAGAAAGGAATCAACGAGATTTCGGGCGGTGAAGCGCAAAGAGTTTTTATTGCAAGAGCATTGGCGCAGAAAGCGGACATACTTTTGCTTGATGAACCAAACGCGCATCTTGACATCGAAAACCAAATCATGATTTTTGATCTGCTCAAAAAATTAAACCATGAACAAAAATTAACCGTTGTTGCTGTTTCGCACGACCTTAATCTTGTAGGTATCTACTCGAAGAAAGTTACAATCATGCAGAACGGTAAAATTGTTTTGAATGGCAACAAATCGGAAATCCTTAACGAGAAAAATATTTCGAATGTTTTCAAGATTGAAACACAATTGTTTAAATCGTTCGAAGACGACAAATTCAATGTCTTGATAAATCCAATTTCTCACAAACATTGAGTTATTGTGAAAGCCAGAAGAGGAAATACAAGTTTTTCAGTAGCATTATTAATTTTGACTGCCGTCAATCTTCTTATTTTGCTTTTCCTAAAATATTTTCTGAATGGTCTCTCGCTAACTGAATTCAGAATAGATTACATAGGCAACGTTCTCGACATATTCATTACTTTTTTCTTTTTAGCCGGATTCGGCGTGTATTCTACAAGAAAGAAACCTGCGGACGGTAAAAAGGTTTCGTTGCTACTCTCATTTCAAATTTTGATAATCATTTCTTATCTATTTATAATATTTGTTGAGAAAGCTAACTTTATTAATTTCAACGGCTATTTGCTCGGATTCCCGGCTAAAAAAGTTTACGTTGGATTCTTGTTCATCGCCGGAGAGCTGCTTCAACTTTACTCGTTAATTTATGTCTGGAGTATTTCATTTGCTACAGAATATTTAATAGGTGTAAGATCGATTGTGCGAACTGCAGCAGTTGTAATTTTGCTGCTCATATTCTCTTTATCTTTTGTGTGGAATGTAAGTGCATACTCCGAGAAGAAAATTGTAAATCGTTCTTTCGATTACGCGTGCATACCGGGCGCAGCGGTTTGGAATCATGAAAAACCAAGCCCCATTTTCGAAGGACGAATTCGCAAAGCGCTGAACCTTTATCGAAAAGAAAAAATTAAGAAAATAATTTTAACCGGCGGAAACGCACCGGGAGAAATAAGCGAATCGGAAGCCGCATTCAATTACCTGGTTAATCTCGAGGTGCCGAAAGAAATTATTACGCTCGAAACTCGATCGTCGACCACTACAGATCAAATCAAATTTTTGCGTATAAACTTTTTCGATGCACAAAAAGATAAACCGATACTTGTAGTTTCAGACGGATTTCATCTCTCGCGTATAATTCAAATCTCCAAATTTTTCAAAGTCAACACGGTTGGTGTGGCATCCGATCATTCCCTACCGGTGGGAAAGACACTTTTTTACAGAGCAAGAGAAGGTATAGCCCTGCTGCTCTTCTGGCTTTTTGCAATTTAAGAATTAAACATGGTTAAAAATAATTAATTTGTAGCGGCAATAGTATTTGTTCTTTTTTGTATTTTTGAAACGAGAAATTACAATACTAGATCTTTGAATAGCTGACGCAGATGAAAAAGTCAAATAGAAGAGAACTAAGAGAAAAAGTTTTACAGGTTCTTTATGCATATGAATTTAATGGAGAAGGATTGACAAATTTAACGGAAGGAATTTTAAGGGGCGGTACTTCCGCTAGCGATACCGCTTTTGCAAAGCAGCTAATCAATAAAGCTGTTTCCAACCAAAAATCTCTCGACGACGAAATAAGAAGCAGAGTTACAAATTGGGAAATGGAACGCATTGCATTGATAGACAGGCTTCTGCTACGAATTGGAATTACCGAACTATATTACTTCCCCGATATACCGCCGAAAGTTTCCATAAATGAAGTTATCGAAATTGCAAAGGAATATTCCACATCTAACAGCAGCAAATTTATAAACGGTATTCTAGATGCAATTTTATCCGATCTTAAAAAGGAAGGTAAGCTAAACAAAAGCGGCCGAGGACTTATTGAAGAATCTCTCCCGAAAAAATCCATCAAAGATTAAGGATAACAAGAAGTTCCGCGTTTTTGTGTGGGGGCTATATGATTTCGCAAACACTTCATACTCGATTGTTGTTGTAACATTTCTTTACGCCGTTTATTTCAAGCAGACAGTTGTTGAAGGAAAACCTATTGGCGATTTTTACTGGAGCATTGGAACAAGTATTTCGATGTTCATCACCGCCATAATTTCTCCTGTGCTCGGCGCAATTGCAGATCATTCGGCGGGCAAAAAAAGATTTCTACTGTTCTTCACTCTTGCATGTATTGTGTCAACATCGCTTCTCTATTTTGTTAACCGCGGCAATATTTTTTTGGGTTTGCTTCTCTTTGTAATTGCCAATGTCGGGTTTGAAGCCGGGCTTGTTTTTTACGACTCATTCCTTCCCGAAATTACTGCACCAAAAAATTTCGGAAGAGTAAGCGGTTATGGATTTGCGATGGGATATCTGGGCTCGTTAACTACGCTGGCTATTGTTTATCCGTTCGTTAAGTCGCAAATGATCAAGGAAACTTTTCCGGTATCTGCCGCTGTTTTTTTGATTTTTGCCATCCCGATTTTTGTTTTCATAAAAGATTCCAGAAAAAAAAATGAACATGATCAATCATTTTTCAAGACTGGAATATCGCGCGTATTCAACACAATCACCCATCTGAAGGATTATAAAAACCTTTCTCTTTTCCTTCTTTCGTTTTTCTTTTACATAGAAGGTGTTAACACTGTAATTTATTTTGCCGGAAATTATGCAAGCACCACACTAAATTTTTCGATGGAAGAATTAATTGCGTTCTTTCTTATCGTTCAGACAACCGCAATACTGGGCGCGCTTATTTTCGGAATTTTGGCAGATTCATTCGGTCAGAAAAAATCATTAGTCATATCAATTCTTATCTGGGTCTCTACAATTCTTCTTGCCTTTGTAACAAGCAATCCTAATTCAATAATTATGATCAAGGTAGGCGATTTACTAAATGTAGACACCCATCAGCTTGGCAGGCACAGTTTTTATTTGGTCGGATTGCTTGCTGGCAGCGTTATGGGCGCAACTCAATCTACTAGTAGAAGTTTGATGTCGAAACTTACGCCGTTGGAACGAAAGACAGAGTTTTTCGGATTCTATTCTTTCTTTGGCAAGAGTTCTGCAATACTTGGTCCGCTTGTTTTTGGTTACGTAAGCTTTATTAGCGGTGAACAACGGCTTGCAATTTTAACGATCGGATTATTTTTTATTGTTGGTCTCTGTATTCTCGGTTTTGTCAAAGACACTGTAACAGAATAGCAGCAGCATTACTTTTTCTTTTCTGCATAACTGCATTTTATTGCCAGCACCAAAAACGTTAATGATATGCCAAGCCAAATTAATCCCCAAGCAATTTCCGGAATGCCGGTTAAACTGGAAATTATGTTTACATCCGTAATCACATTTTGCGATTCGGCCAGATCATTTTTTATGTCGAACAAAACATAAATTACGCTCAGCAGCCCGAACGCTCTTATAAGAATTGAAATGATTGGAATGAACATATAGAATGATGATGCAATCAGTACTCCCATAAGCAATGTTACAATCAGAATGAACGCAATACTTTTTATTGTAAAGAAAGTAAAAACTAAAATCAGCAGCGAAAGAAAGATCACAATCCATCTGCCAATTTTTATATTATTCGGAGAAAGAAAAAACAGTAATCCTAAAATTAAACTACCGAGATAACCAGACGATGCAATTACGATTTCATTTCCACCCGATGCCTGGCATGAGCCGCCGAGATCGTAACCAATGTTCATCGATAATATCTTTCCGCCGGTAATCAAAACTGCGAGAGCATGGCACTCTTCATGCAGAAGCACAACAAATAGTTTGAGTGGATAAACGAATTTTGTATCCCAGAAGATAAAACTAAATATTAACAGCAGAAGAAGAACTGTTAACTCAACAATCTTTTCTTTCCGCGTTGAAGATGTCTTCATGTAGTTCAACAATTTATTTGCAAATTAAATAAAAAAATCTTGATTAAGAGTTTGAGCGTATATAATTTTGTCTGTGTGCGGGCGTAACTCAGTTGGTAGAGTGCCAGCTTCCCAAGCTTGCTGCCGCGGGTTCGAATCCCGTCGCCCGCTCTAAAAAAATTTTCTTCCGGTTGAATATTTATTCCAAATCATCTATACTTGGGGCGCAATTTTTAGAATAGTTCTTCAATTTTTTTAGAAGTTTTAATCGGGCGCTTAGCTCAGCTGGTTCAGAGCACCTGCCTTACAAGCAGGGGGTCACTGGTTCGAACCCAGTATCTCCCACATCAAGCAAAAAGCTCAATCAAATGATTGGGCTTTTCTGTTTAGTATCCTTTCTGCTTACTTTATATCACAACATCTGTAAATATCGATAAATCAAAAACCAGAATTTTTATTAAAAAATCAACTGCATCAGCTGGTTCAGAGCATCCCGATTAAAATCGGGAGGGTCACTGGTTCGAACCCAGTATCTCCCACATCAAGCAAAAAGCTCAATCAAAT
>CAZQQC010000009.1:0-44657 GCA_964595365.1 uncultured Melioribacter sp. | reverse complement strand
AACCTAATGACCTCAACAACTATTATTTACTCTTCCCCGAAATAGAAGTCGGTGGTAATTTAATAAATTCACAAACTTCCTGGCATCTGTTTTTCAATTACTTTGATGATAAGGTGAATGATATAAAACCAGTAAGAGATCTGGGAATATTTTATTCATACAAAGTAATTGGAATAGGAGTCCAGGTAGGGGTGACAATTTTAGATCAATCAGCGATTAATTTACCACTAGAAATAAAATTGTTGGGAGGTACTTCGATGAATTTCATTAGAGGGAAAAACATTATTAATGATCCTTATTTGAATCCTACCAAGATAGAAGGGCTATCTGACCATATCAATAATCTCGACTTTGGCGTAAGGACAAATTATAACATTACAAAATTGTTTAGTCTAGTAGTCGAATATAAACAGCTATTGATGTTAGATAACAAGACCTCATCGTATGCCAAAAGCAGGAATATTGTTAAACTAGGCGTTGAAGTAGATTATTGATTTTGTAGATGAGCAATAATCGAATTTCGTTTAGTCTACATACAATAATACTATTGCATTGCACCACACAATAAAAATAATATTTTCTTCCCGTTACTTATTTCTCTTTTTTTGATCTTACCCGATGTAATAAATCAGCCGATACAAAATAAGTGATGACTGACAATCCTCAATGGCGGCGGCAGGCGAAGTCTTTTCCACAGACAGTATTGTTACGATTTATTTAAAATAATACCTGATGCCAATAGCCAGGTCTAAGTATAATGAAGTTTCGGGAAAAAGATTGAAGACCGGAGCTATTTCAAAAAAAGTGTCTATTGGCAATGAAGCGGGTATCCACATAATTCCGGCAACACCGCGCGCACCTATTGTATTTTTATTTCTGTCGTTAAAATAAATCCGTCCGCCGAACCCGTAATAGAAGGGAAGATTCAATTCGGATTTTATTAAGCGGGGTAAATGGAATAAATAATCGCTGTGTAAAGATACGGCAGATTTATCGTGAGCGAACGAATACGCTAAACCGAAATCCAAAGCGTTGGTTTCGTTCAGCCAGTACTTTCCGCTAATACCGGTCGGCTGACCGATTATCACGCCAAGACCAACCCCTTTTTCTTGTGAATAAGACTTTACCTGGCAGAGAACCAAAACTAAAATAATCAGAAGGATAACCTTTTTCATTTTTACAATAATCTCCTAAAAATTTCGAAGCTATAAATATAAAAACCAAATCAAAATTTAAAGTCAATTAATACCGGTATAGGAACGCGTAAATAAAAAATATATGATTGATAATTGTTAAATTAGGTTAACATTTTGACGGCAAGGAGTATATGACAGAATTATTCGAAACCAATTCAATTCGCAATCTCGTGGCTTCATATTCTTCGGTGTTCGATTATACGAAGGAAGAAACAGTAATTATTCTGGCAGCGGGACACGGCAAGCGGATCAAATCTCAGACATCAAAAATGCTGCACAAGATCTGGGAAGTACCGACGGTTGAAAGAGTATGCAACGCATGCGCAAAAGGATTGAGCGGTTCCAACATTATAATTATTGTAGGAATTAAAGCGGAAGACGTTATTAAATCGGTCGGCAAAAAAAATTCCGTTATGTATGCTTACCAGGAATTTCAAAACGGAACCGGTCACGCTGTTCAAATAGCTCTTGAAAATATTTCGGATAAAAACTACAGCGGCACAATTTATGTTTTTCCTGGCGACATGGGATTGATTGACGCTGCAACCGTTCAATATTTCAAACAAGAATTCGAAAAATCCAATGCCGACATGATGGTTCTAACCGGAATGTACAAAGGCGAGATCGGCGAGAATTATTATGGAAGAATCGTAAGAGTTCCCGCTAAAGATGCTAAAGGAATTAAGTCGAAGGATAAAGGGAAAGTAATTGAAATTCTTGAGTACAAAGATATTCTGAATCTCGATTCAAAAAAAATTTATAGTGTAAAGTACAAAAAGAAAAATTACAAATTCACCCGCAACGAACTACTGCTTAACCGCGAATTTAATTCCGGCGTTTATGCCTTCAAGTTCAAACCGCTTAACGATCTCATAAAAAAAATTCAGAGCCACAACGTTCAGAATGAAATATATCTTACCGACTTGATTAATCTTTTTAACCGGAACGGTTATACAGTTGAAGCCGTTACCCCCAAACAGCAATATGTTTTGATGGGTTTCAACAACAAATCCGTTCTTAAAGAAATGGATGCAATTGCACGTAAACTTGCTTATGAAAAACTGAAAGACATCGTTACGATTGACGATCCGGACGATTTCTTTATAGAAGAAAGTGTGATAGATGAAATTATTAGAATGGATACAGCCGGTGTACCGCTCGATATTCGCATAGGTAAAGGTGTTTATGTCGGCAAAGGTGTGCGGTTAAATCACAATCTTACATTACTAAAAAATGTTTTTTTGGAAGGGAATATACACTTCGGAAAAAATGTGGTTGTTAGAGAGAACACACAGATATCATGTTTCTACGGTCAAAAAATTGAGATCGGGAATAACGTGGAAATCTTTTGGGGAGATGTTATTAAAGGAAATGTAGCTCTGGGTAACAATACAAAGATCGAATCCGGCGTTAGAATTACCGGAAGCGATCAATTTCCGGTAACTGTCGGTTCTAATGTTACCATAAAAGGATTGACATACATCTTCGGTTCACAAATTGCCGATAATATTTTTATTGAGCATTCAGTGTTGATCAGGAAAAAAATGTCGAAACCTGCAGGCGCGAAATCCGACTTTTTAAAAGTAAGATATTATTTGCCCGAGGTAGAGGGCAAAGAGGCTATTTCAGATTTATAAAATAAAAAGAGGACGGCTTAAAAGTAATTTATCAAAAAAATGAATCTGTTAAAATTTATTTAATTCGTGGTATCCGTGGTCTATTCTAAATTAAACAAGTACTTTTGAAACAACTTCTCAAAAAGAAGTTCTAAAAAATTATTTCTTCGCTGCTAATTTGTTAACGTGTTTGGTAAGAGCAGATTTATTTCTCGCAGCTTTGTTCTTGTGAATTCTCCCCTTTGCTGCGGTTTTGTCCAGGAAAGCAACTGCTTCTTTCAAATATGCCTCTGCTTTTTCAGCGTCGTCTGTACTTTTAACTTTTTTAACCAACGTTTTAACTTTTGATAACGCCGCTTTATTTCTCTCTTGTCTTCTCTTGCTTGATCTTATTCTTTTTTGTGCAGATTTGTGATGCGCCATTAATAAAACCTTACTTTGTTTAAAATTGTGGACAAATATAGCACTAAACGGTATTCGAATCAAACTTTAGGATAATGCGTGGCAAAAGATTTTCACCAACTTTTTTATATATCCCTTCGTTGTTATCTTTGTACCACTTCTAAATAAAATTTTATGCTGAAAATAAATGAAATATACCGCTCCATTCAGGGTGAAAGTTCAAAAGCCGGGCTTCCGTGTGTTTTTGTGCGATTAACATACTGCAATTTACGCTGTTCGTACTGCGATACAGAATATGCATTCTACGACGGCAAGGATATGTCGGTTGAAGAGATAATTTCCGAAGTGAGAACGTATAACTGCAAATTAGTCGAGGTAACCGGAGGCGAACCTTTATTTCAGAATGAGTCGATTGAACTGATGAAAAAATTATGCGATGAGGGTTTTGATGTTATGCTCGAAACCGGCGGCAGTCTTCCAATCAAAAATGTCGATAAGCACGTTATGATCATTCTCGATCTGAAATGTCCTTCCAGCCTGATGATGAAAAAAAACCTTTACGAAAATCTGAATTTTATAAAGCCGACGGACGAAATCAAATTTGTAATCGGCACTCGCGAAGATTACGAATGGGCAAAAGAAATACTGAAAAAGTATGAGCTGGAAAAACAATGCGGAATTCTTTTCTCGGTTGTCTTCGGAATGCTTGAACCTGCCAAACTTGTTGGGTGGATGCTGGAAGATAATCTTAAAATAAGATTTCAATTGCAGATGCATAAATTTATTTGGGAACCAACAGCTAAAGGCGTTTAATGAAAATTGCGAAAGAATTTACCTGGGAGATGGGTCACCGCCTAACCTTTCATAAAGAAAAATGTAAAAATCTGCATGGTCATTCTTATAAATGTGTTGTCGAACTAAACGGTGAACCGGATCAAAACGGAATGGTTATAGACTACTATGACGTAAAAAAAATAGTCGAACCGTTGATAGAAGAGATGGATCATTCATTCATGGTTTGCAGCAGCGACAAAGAATTGATAGATGCGTTACAAACACTGCACTCACGCCATATTATTGTAGATTTTGAAACTACTGCTGAAAACATTTGCCTTTATCTTCTCCAGAAGATCAAATCTTCAAATCTACCTGCTAACGTTAAAGCTTTAAAGGTTCGTGTGCTGGAGACCGAAAATACTTATGCGGAAGACTCCTGTAATCTTGAAGGTCGCTGAACGGGAAATGTCCTTTTACAAATTTCAGGGTATTATAACAGATCATTTGTTATGTTACTTCTATGAAGGATATGATTCGCAATTGAGGGGAAGTAGAAATGGCTGCTAACCAACAAATCTGCCAATTTTCCCCACTTTCTAAAAGTGAAATAGAATCATTCCGGTTTTATAATTTCCAATTTAATCATTATCTTATTTGAGGTGTTTAAGTTCATCCGGTATTCACAAATTCACGAAAGGTCAAAAATATTTTGATCGGCTCTGAATATAACCGTTTGAGAATTAGAATATCCTTTTGGTGCCTTATTGTCTCCGTTGTAATAGGAACTCTGGCTATAGTAGGATGGTTAGTAGACTTAGTCTTTTTTACACGGTTCTTTTTAGCATACATACCTATGGCACCGAGTACTGCATTGTATTTTATTATTCTCGGTCTGATTTCGTTCGCATTATTAAATCCTTCCAAAGAACAAAAACCCCTGAAACTATATACGTATTTTCTAGCTTTGCTGGCAGTTATTGATATAATCATTATAGCAGAGTTTATTGATAATTATCAAAGATTCGACATTGAAAATTTTCTTGTTCAAAAACCGGGTTATGCAGGCGGCTATCTTTTAGGAAGAATGTCTCCTCTAACCGGTTTTCTTTTTCTTCTTGAAATAGTTGCATTATGGTTATACACAAAAGAAAATACCATGAATAAAACTATTGCATCGATCTCAACAACAATAGGTTCGCTCATTACATTAATTTTGATTTTGGGATACATGTACGGTACGCCTTTATTATATGGCAGAAGTGTGATTCCGCCTGCTCTAAATACATCTCTTGCCTTTGCGTTTTCCTTTTTTGCAATACTGTTAGGATTTGGCGGCGAATATTGGCCGATAAAATTATTTGCTGGCAAGTCGGTACGTGCAAAATTGATGAGAACTTTGCTTCCAACTATAATTCTCGTAATAATTTTGTCCGGCTGGATTACTTCGATAGTTTATTATTCTACCGAAGATCACCTGCTCATATTTTCATTGATTACAATTCTAACAATCTTCATTCTAAGCTATATTATTTCAAAAATATCCCGTTCGATTGGCGGCAGTATTGATGAAGCTTTCGAAAAAATTAATCGTGCCCGGGCTTCTCTAAAAGAATCGGAAGAAAAATTTGGGAGTCTTGCCGAAGAATCTCCCAACATGATCTTCATAAATAAAGGCGGACATATTGTTTATGCAAACAAAAAATGCGAAGAGGTGATGGGATATACAAGGCATGAACTTTATGATCCGAAATTTAACTTTCTTGACTTAATTGCTCCGGAAGATGTTGAACGGGTTCAACAGGTTTATTCAAGAAAATTAGCCGGCAAAAACCGGCTTCCGTCTGACTACACGATTATCACGAAAGACAAAAAAAGAATTGATGTTGTACTCGCCGCCAGGGTAATTGATTATGAAGGCGGTAAAGCAATACTCGGTATTATAACGGACATCACAGATAGGAAACAATTTGAAAAAGAACTGGTTGAGAATGAATTACGTTATAGGATTCTATTTGAAAACACTCCTGTTGGAATAGTGATGATGGATGAACACGAAAACATATTGCTGATAAACAAAGCATTCGAATCGATCTTCCAATATTCGCTCGATGAAATTAAAGGACGCTATATTGATAATGTAATTGTTCCCCGCGAGCATTACGATGAGGCGGGTAGCTTGTTTTCTTCAATCATAGACGGAAACGTAATTGCCAAAGAAACAATTAGAAAAAGAAAGGACAACTCTTTAGTCCATGTTCAAATTTACGGATTCCCGATTGTTGTTAATCGGAAATGTATCGGTATTTACGGAATGTATATCGACATGACCGAACGTAACCGGGCGGAACAACGCATCGCCGAAACACTGAAACTGAACGAAACAATTCTTCAAACGTCGCCTGTGGGCATAATAGCATACAAAAACAACGGCGAGGCTGTTTCTGCAAATGAAGCTGCTGCCGCTATAGTTGGCACAACGGTAGAAATACTTTTAAAACAAAATTTCCAGAAACTGGAATCGTGGAAAAAATCCGGTCTGCTTGAAACTGCTGCTGAAGTTCTAAAAAACGGAGTAGGCAGTTCAATCGAATCGCATTTTGTAACTACCTTCGGAAAAGAAGTTTGGCTCTCGGGCAGGCTCGAATCTTTCAATTACGGAGACGAGCAGCATCTTCTGCTTGTATTTGAAGATGTTCGAGAAAGAAAACTTGCTCTCGAAAAGCTTGAGAAAAGTGAAAAACGATTTAAACTATTATTCAACAGCATAAACGATGCAGTATTTGTACATGCCTTCGAAAACAATGAACTACCGGGTAAATTTATAGAAATCAACAATGCTGCCAGCATGCGCTACGGCTATACACACGAAGAATTTTTGAATATGAGTCCGCTTGATATCGATGCACCCGAAGGACTGAACTTAGTACCCGGTATGATGAAAAAACTTAAAAAGGAAGGGTATGCAGTTTGGGAAGGAATGCATGTGGCAAAATCGGGTAAAAAAATTCCGGTCGAAATAAGTAATTTTTTATTTGAGCTGAACGGTAGATCGACAATTCTTGCAACGGTACGGGATATTACCGAACGAAAGAAAGCAGAAAGTGAAATTAAAATGCTTGCACGCGCTGTCGAAAGTGTAAGCGAATGTATTTCAATAACAGATCATAACGATATAATTTTATTTGTTAACGATTCCTTTCTAAAAACATACGGGTATCGTAAAGAAGAACTTATTGGCAAACATATAGACATACTTCGTCCACCTAACATCTCTTCTTCAACGGTAAGAGATATTTTGCCGGAAACAATCAAAGGCGGCTGGAAGGGCGAGGTTTTAAACTGTAAAAAAGATGGAACAATATTTCCGGTGATGATTTCAACATCGGTTATTAAAGACAATTTCGGATGGCCGATTGCTTTAATTGGTGTTGCAACCGACATAACAGAAATTAAAAAAGCACATGAAGAATTAATCAAAGCAAAAGAACTTGCCGAAAAATCCGCCGCTCTGAAATCTGAATTTCTTGCTCAGATGTCGCATGAAATTAGATCACCGTTGAATGTGACGTTAAGTTTTGCGAACATGCTCAAGGAAGAATTCAAAGACCGGATTACCCCCGAAGTGAATGAATACTTTGAAGGAATAGAACTTACCGGCAGGAGGTTGATTAGAACAGTTGACCTTATTCTCAATGCATCCGAAATGCAGATAGGTACTTACGAGCCTATCTGGACAATAGTGGATTTGAAAGACGATATTTTCAAAAGTGTCTATTCCGAATATGCCGGTTACGCAAGAAAAAAAAGGCTGGAATTGAATATTGTTTCAAAAGTTTCCGATTCGCGGGTGAATGGAGATAGATATAGCATATTTCAGATTTTTGCCAACCTCGTTGATAATGCCATCAAATATACCGACGCCGGAAAAGTTGAAATAACAATCGAGAGAGATGAAAGTAATTATCTGAAAGTGACGGTTGAAGATACCGGCATTGGAATGTCGGAAGAATTTATGAAAAGAATCTTTCAACCGTTTATGCAGGAATACCGGGGATACTCCAGAAAGTATGAAGGCAACGGTTTGGGTTTGTCTCTCGTAAAAAAATATTGCGATCTCAACGAAGCTCAAATAAAAGTAGAATCTCAAAAGGAAATAGGCAGCAAGTTTATTGTTACCTTCAAAAAGGGAAACGGAAACAAGCCGGTTGTGTAAGCTCAATCAAATCTAAAACTCTTTAACACTTGAACCGCAAAACAATTTTTGGAAATCTATTTAGCACGCAAATACTGTTTCGGCCATTCAATCTCTTCTTTTAACTCTTTGGCGGCATGAAGCGGCCAGTAAGGATCTCTGAGCAATTCGCGGCCAAGTATTATTAAATCGGAACATCCTTTGCTTAAGATTTCTTCTGCTTGATTTACAGTCGTAATCATTCCTACTCCTCCGGTTAGAATATTTGTTTCCTTTTTGATTCTTTCTGCAAAAGGTATCTGGAAAGCCGGCGCAAACGGAACAACAGCTTTTGCAACATTTCCACCGCTCGAACAGTCAATTAAATCGATTCCGATTTCTTTGAAGCGAATAGCGAGCTGAACAGATTGTTCAACATCCCATCCACCTTCAACCCAGTCTGTTGCAGAAATTCTAACAAAGAGAGGTAAATTTTGCGGAACAGTTTGGCGTACCGCTTTTGCAACTTGCAAAGCCAATCTGCTTCTGTTTTCAAAATTTCCGCCGTACTCATCGTTTCGTTTATTCGAGAGCGGCGATAAAAATTCATGTATCAAATAACCGTGCGCCATATGAATTTCTACAACTTCAAATCCGGCACGGATGCTTCTTTCTGCAGCCAAACGGAATTGCTCAACAACCATTTGAATTTCGGCAGTACTCATTTCTTTCGGTGTTGAATAACTTTCCGAAAAGGAAATTGCCGACGGAGCTAATGTGATCCATCCACCGTCTTCGGGTTGTACGTAACCGTTTCCTCTCCACGGTGAATATGTGGAAGCTTTTCTTCCTGCGTGGGCAATTTGTATTCCGGGAATACAATTCTGTGATTTGATAAACGTTGTAATTTTTTTGTACGCTTCGGTATGTTCGTCGTTCCAGATCCCCGCATCGTCCGGAGAAATTCTTCCTTCCGGAGAAATAGCAGTTGCTTCTGCAATAACAAGCGCCGCACCGCCAACGGCTCGACTTCCGAGATGCACAAAATGCCAATCGGTTGGTAATCCGTTTTCGCTTGAGTACTGGCACATCGGAGAGACAACAATTCTGTTTTTGAATTCAATGTTTCTGATTTTCAAAGTTGAAAATAACTTGCTCATAATTTTATCCGTCAATTAAAATTGATTTGATCATACTGTTAAAGTTTATTTTTTCTTCTCCGGTTTGAACAAACCTTCCGGAACAGAACCCATAAAACAAATATTTATTAGCTCGCTGTCGGCAATGCTTAACGAACGAATCATACTGCCGGTTAAAATTTTATGATGTTTTACTTTATAAAGGTAATCACCTATAAATTCCAGATCCTCGCTTGTTGCAGTCCAATTATGCTTATCAAATTTCGACAGATCGACCGGATTGGAATAGCTCCGCAACGATTTTTCACCGATTGTATTGAAATAGAAATCGAAATATGACATAACTAATTCTCTCAACGTGCAATAAACCGGTTCTCTGAATTTGAGAACGGTTGTATTCGATTTTGCCACGGCGCCAAAGTGACCGTTCTGTTTGTAAATTGCAATAACATGATCGTCGTCGTTTTCCGCAATCATGTCGACAATTAATGGTTTATATCCAATGGTTCTTAGTGCTGCTGCCGCAAATAAAGCGCCTTCAAAACAATTTGCAGAACCTCTTTCCAATACAATTTTGGGAGAACTTGTAACGGATTCCGGATTGTATTTGATCCTGTTCAGGTAAGCCTGAATATCGTAGGGACGCTTGAAGGATTTCGGAAAACTAATTTTTTCTTTTGTAAATGTTGCGGATGAAACGGATTTTTTGACGCTCATTTGAAGACAACCATTTTTTATGTGAATCGTTCTTACCTATCCGTGAAAGTAACAACGAAAATTAAAATATAGTTCTGAACAAATTCAACTTGTGCGTTGCAAGCAGAGTGTGTCCGTAATCATTCTTATGATTTGAACACACCCTGAAGCCTGTCTTTGAATTGTTCTTCGTAAATTTTTGTGAAGTCTACACTGTTCATTGCAAGAGGTATAACTTTAACAAATTTATATTTCTCGGTTTCCCAATTATTCAAAATTGTTTCGGCAATTGTAGAACCGGTATGAAATTGATGATTAACGATGTACTTAAGAACAAGGTCTTCGTCTGTAATTTTCATTGCTTCTGTTTTCACGTATTCGCGATTGAGATTTTTCTCAAGCAAGTTTGTATCGGTTGTGTAGATAAAAGCTCTTCCGCCGGTCATTCCCGCGCCAAAATTTTTGCCAATATCGCCGAGTACAATTACAAATCCTCTCGTCATGTATTCACAGCCGTGGTTGCCAATGCTTTCAACTACAGCAGCAGCGCCGCTGTTTCTAACTGCAAATCTTTCACCTGCTTTTCCGGCAATAAATAATTCACCGCCCGTTGCGCCGTAAAGTGCAACGTTGCCAATGATCGTGTTGCCTTCAAGTGATTTTCTAATTGTCCGCGGAAAACGGATTGTGATTAATCCGCCGCTCATTCCTTTTCCAACATAATCGTTTGCAACACCGCAGTGACGGAGCTCGATATTATCGACCAGGAACGCGCCGAAACTTTGTCCCGCGGCACCTTCAAGCCGGTACTGAATGTTGCCTTTGAATTCGCTCGGACCATATAAGAACGAAATCAATCCGGAAAGCCTTGTGCCTATTGCGCGGTCTGTGTTTTTTAATTTCCGCGTTACGATAGCTCTTCCATGCGTCATGATTGCCGGAAGCACTTCGTCTATCACGCTTTCATCAATATGTTTGCCATTCTTAGATGATGAATGTTTTTCTTTTGTCCCCGCAGAAAACTTGTGTGCTAATCCGTGGTTCAAAATGACCGAAAGGTCGATGTTCTTACTCTTGATATATTTTTTCAAATCTGTTTTTGCATTCAACAAATCATTGCGTCCTACAATTTCATCTATATTTTTGAAACCGAGCTCGCCAATCAGTTGACGGATATTTTCTGCAATGTTTCTGATGTAATTGACAAGATGTTCGGGTTTGCCTTTAAATCTTTTGCGAAGCTCTTCATCCTGGGTTGCAATTCCCGTGGGACATGTATTAAGATGACATTGCCGCGCCATAACACAGCCGAGCGAAACCAATGCAGACGTACCGAAATCGAATTCTTCCGCTCCAAGTGTTGCAGCAATTATTACGTCGTGCGCATTTTTCAGACCACCGTCAACACGAAGTGTAACTCTTTTTCGTAAATCGTTTTGAATTAATGTGCGGTGAACTTCCGATAATCCGATCTCCCATGGAAGTCCGGTGTGTTTTAACGAACCGATCGGACTGGCGCCTGTACCGCCATCGTTACCGCTGATCAAAATTGTATCGGCACCAGCTTTAACAACTCCCGATGCAATGATTCCGATTCCAAATTGAGAGACAAGCTTAACACAGATATTTGCGCGAGGATTGACCTGCCGCAAATCGTAAATCAACTGGGCAAGATCTTCGATACTATATATATCGTGATGCGGCGGGGGAGAAATTAACGCAACGCCCGGCGTTGTGTACCTGTTGTTGGCAATTGAAAGTGTAACTTTTTCTCCGGGCAGCTGTCCGCCTTCACCGGGTTTGGCACCCTGACCAATTTTGATTTGTAATTCGCGAGCCGCCGTTAAATAAGAAGTGGTTACACCAAATCTTGCGCTTGCAACCTGTTTGGTAAAACAATTTTCGCTTTTGTCCGGGTTGGAAATGCTATAACGGTCTTTTTGTTCTCCACCCTCGCCGGTATTGCTTCTTATCCCAAGCATTGTTGCTGCGCGTGCAAGCGTTCTATGAGTTTCTTCCGATATAGCCCCGAAAGAAATTGCCCCAAGACCAAATCTCCTGATAATATTTTCAACAGGTTCGACGCAATCGAGTACGACAGATTCTTTCTTTTTCAATTCCAAAAGGTCACGAACATAAACCGGATTTTCTTCTGCTGCAGTACCGATTTCTTTTTTTTGAGATATGCTATGAATCTGTTTAAAGACAGTAGGCGAATAACCGTGTGCTTCACCACCTTTTCTGAAACGAAATCTTCCGATCTCTTCAATTGAATATTCCTGTTCGAAGGCTCTTAGGCTTCGTTCCGATAAAAGTCCTTGAAGAATTTTTGTATTCAAACCACCCAGCGTACTTTTGATTGTGGGAAAATATTCGTTGATCATCTGTTCGGATATTCCGATAGCATTGAAAAGCATACTTCCGTGATAACTGCTTACGGTCGAAATTCCCATCTTGCTCATAATTTTAAGCAAGCCTTTTTCCAATGCGGTTCTGTAATTGTGCATCTTCCCGACCCAATTATCACCGGCAAAATTTTCCCGTATAAGTTCGTAAGCCATGTAAGGATAAATAGCGCTTGCGCCGAAACCGACGAGACATGCAACGTGATGATCTTCGATTACGTCGCCGGCAAAACAGAGAAGGGCGCATTGGTTACGCAACTTTTCTTTTATCAGATACTGATGAACAGCCGAAACGATCAGCAGCATCGGTATCGGAGCATAATCTTTTTGCAAATCTTCGTCCGAAAGAAAAATTATTTTTGTTCCGTTCAACACTGCCTGCTTGCATTCAGCCCTGATTTCTTCGATTCTTTTTGCAAGATCGTCTTTAAGATTAAAATGACAGTTAATGATCACATGCGGGAACGAATCGTTCTTTTCTTTCAGCAGCTGAACTTCCCGCGGTGAAAGAACGGGGCTGTCTATTCTGATTGCGCCCTTGAAAACATCTTCGTCGTTCAAAAGGTCGCTTTCGCTTCCGATGTAACGGTACAAACTCATCACGTGACGCTCGCGGATAGAATCGATCGGCGGATTTGTTACCTGCGCAAAATGTTGTTTGAAGTAGTCGTACAATCTTCTATTCTGTGTAGAGATCAAAGCCGGCGGTGTATCGTCTCCCATCGAACCGACGGATTCTTTTGCGCTTTCTGCCATCGGGAACAAAATTCTTTCAAGATCTTCTTTATCAACACCGAATCCGATTCGTAAACGTTTGTCGAATCCGCCTGTCGGCAAACCGAAATTTCCAAACTCTTCATCGGCATTTCTTCTTTCAAGAGCCGATAAATTATTTCTTAGCATTCTGGAATATCTGCCGTTCGAAGAAACAATTTTTACGATCTCATTATTCGGAATAATTCCGCTGCCATCCAGTTTGATCGCAAAATTTTCACCGGCTTTCATGTGGTGATGCATTAAAATATTGCTCTCTTCAATATCAACTACGCCGGCTTCAGAAGCCATTATTACTAAACCGTCTTTGGTTCGTGTGTAACGCAACGGACGTAATCCGTTTCTGTCTAATTTTGCACCGACAATATCGCCGTCTGTAAAAACAAGAGCAGCTGGTCCATCCCATGGCTCAATGTGGTTTTCGTGATAGACATAAAAATCTTTCAGCTCCTGAGGCATTGTACTATCGTAAACGTACGGTTCGGGTATCAGCATCATTGCACTGTGGAATAAACTTCTTCCGCTTCGAACTAAAAATTCCAAAATGTTATCCAGGCTGTATGAATCGCTTCCTGATTGAGATACAATCGGTTTCAATCTCTTTAAATTGCTGTTCCAGTAATTCGATTGAATTGTTACCTCGCGGGTCTGCATCCACAAACGGTTTCCTTTGATTGTATTGATCTCGCCATTGTGTCCTAACATTCTAAACGGTTGCGCCATACTCCATGTAGAAATGGTGTTCGTAGAAAATCTTTCATGGAAAAGCGAAACTTTTGCTTTGAACTCGGGTTGAATTAAATCCGGATAAAACCGTGCAAGATTCTGCGGCTTCATCATTCCTTTGTAAACAATCGTCTTACTCGAAAGCGAACAGATAAAAGTTTCGCCGGAAGATTCAGCAATTTTCTGTTCAACAGATTTGCGCAGAAGGTAAAGGCGCGATTCAAAATTATCACTCTTCTTTATATCAGTAAAAAAGTATTGAACAATTAGCGGACAAGAGCTGCGTGCAATGTCTCCTAGTACAGCTTTATTCGTCGGAACATTTCTCGAACCGACATAATTTATATTCAATTCCTTCGACAGCGAAACGATTTCTTTTGTTAAAGAAGCAAACTCCTGTTCGGCAGTAAATACCATTGCAACGGCAAGTGAATCTTCATAAATCTTCGTATTAAGTTCTTCATCCAATACCAATTTAAAATATTCGAACGGCAAATCTGTTAAGAGTCCGGTTCCGTCGCTGCTTTTTTCGTCCGAACCGGAAGCTCCGCGGTGCGACATGTTTCTCAATGCTTCGATTGATAATTCTATGACGCGTCTGCTTGGTTCGGCCGAGAGTTCGGCAATAAATCCTATTCCGCATGCATCGTGAAATTCCTGCACCGGAAAAACTGCTTTATTTTTTTTCTTCTCTTCCATAATGCAATTCAATGATTACTATGTTTCGATTAAAATGTTATATACTTCCAGCCGGGTATAAAACCCTCATCAATAAGTTTAACCTGAATCAATAAGAGCTATTGTGAGGAATATAGAACAAACGGCGTGCTTTTAAGCTGATTTTGTTAATAAGACTTAAAAACTAAGACACAATATAAAAATATACTTGAATGATGCAAGTATTACGAATTCCTATCTCATGAAAATGTCGTTTTAAAAAAAGAGCAACCCGGCGGAACTTGCAGCGTCTTGCAACGTCTTAAACTTTGAAATTGAAAATGAATACTAATACGGACATGTAAATAATTATTAGCCTGATGTTATGCAAGGTTTGAGCTTGACAAACTGATTTTTGTTGTTTTAGAAAAAAATACCCGTCTTGAAATTTTCATTCTTCACGGTCGATCAAACCTCGCATAAGAAGAGTTATTAACTATCAAAAAGCGAGGAATGTTATGAAAGCTAAAATTTTCGCAGCGATTGTAGGCATTACTTTGCTATTCACAGTTACGATAAATGCTGGTGATGTGAATAAGACCGTACCAAAAGCGAATACTTATGAAGCAGTTGAAATGAACAGACTTATCGGTCTTGCCTCCGATAACGACGGCTTGAGAATAAGCTGCGCTTTTAACCTTGGAGAAATGAAATCGAAGAAAGCTGTTTTCAAGTTAATGCAAATGGTAAGAGAAGGTAAAAGCGAAGAGGAAAGAATCATTGCTGCTTTATCGCTGATCAAAATTGGCGACCCGCAGGGCGTTTATTTTGTAAAACAATCCGCTAAGTTTAACAACTGCGAACGAACCAGAAAAATGTGCGAAAAATTCTATAACGGTTATTTATTGCAGAAACATTATGAAGAACATCCGGAAAGATTGGTTGAGCTGACAGTTGCAACTAAAATGTAACGTGCGGTCATTCATTCTGTTCTGATATTAAAGAGTGAAACTACTGAAGGGCATTCTTTCGATGCATACAAGACTCTTAACCTCTCCGGTATCCCTGTAACCGGAGAGGTTTTTTGCAAATTCGATTCTGACAATGAAATTATTTTTTTATGCGGAGTTTTTGAAATTCTTTTTGAAGATATGCAGTAAGTTTACCCGGCAAACCGTTACCTACAATCATACCGTCGATTTCTATAACCGGTGTAATTTCTGCAGTTGTGCTAAGAAGAAAAGCTTCGTCGAAATTATTTAGCCCATCAAGAAAAATGTTCGTTTCAACTGTTCGAATTCCGAGTGTGTTGCATAGTCGCAAAACAGTTTGGCGTGTTATGCCCGGCAAAATCAAATTGCTAAGCGGCGGAGTGTAAACTGTATTATCTTTTACAAAAGCAACATTAGTTTGAACTCCTTCAGTTATAACGCCGTCTCTATGCCAAATTATTTCAAAAAGATTTTTTTTAGCCGCTTTCTGTTTTGATAAAACATTCGGCAGAAGAGCAATAGTTTTTATATCGCATCTGTGCCAGCGGATGTCTTCTTCGACCCCGATCTTGACACCATTGTTCATTGCATCGCGATTTATCGGCAGTTCTTCAACATAGGCAAGAAATGTTGGCGTGGTTTTGTCGAAAAAATGCTTACGCGGGCGCTGAACACCTCTTGTGATTTGAATGTATGCAATCGAAATTTTGTTCGACAAACCGTTCTGCAAAATCAATTCGGATAGAATCGAACCAATCACTTCGACATTTGAAAATGGAATATCGAGTTCGGTCAAACCGTACTTTAATCTTTCGAGATGAGCATCGAGTTCGAAGAATTGTTCCGGGTAGTACCGGATCACTTCGTAAATGCCGTCGGCAAATTGGAATCCACGGTCAAATGGAGAGATTCTTACTTTCTCTTCATCAATAAATTCATCATTGAAAAAAATTTGCATGGTTATTCCAGGCTGACTTTCGGTATTCGTTGACGAAAAATTAAGTGATAGTTCAATGAAGTCCAAGTAAGAATTTGTTTCAAAGAATGTTTAAAAGTAAAAACCCGATTCGAGAACCGGGCTTTCAGGAAATGTATCCGATCGTTAATCTTCAACAACGGCTAATATATCGGAGCGCTGAATTATTTTGTAAACAAAGCTATTCATTTCAACTTCTTCTCCGCCATACTTTGCAAACAAAACTTTGTCTCCTTCCTTAACTTTTTCTTTCAGGTTTTCATCGGTTCCAACGGCAACTACCTTACCCATGCGCGGTTTTTCTTTTGCTGTGTCGGGAATGTATAATCCGGAAGCTGTTTTAGATTCTTCCTCCACCCGTTCGATCAGCAACCGGTCATCAAGCGGTTTAATTTTCATAAAAGTTACTCTTTACTTTATGTTTAATAATGAATTGATTTTAGGCACATCAAAACCAACTATTGGGCGGTTGTTGATTAAGATAACCGGTACGCCGGTCTGCCCCGTCCTTCTATGCATATCTGCTGCGGCTCTTCGATCTCTTGATACATCCACCTCTGTGAAGCGAACATTCTTCTCTCTAAAATATCTTTTCGCAGAATTGCAAAAACTGCAAGTTGGTGTTGCGAAGATGATAACTTTGGGCTGCGATGCTGTCTGCATAAACTCCTCGAAATTTCTTTAATGTTAGATGAGAAATTATTCCGCCGGGTTCAAATTGTTTAAAAGAAAAATTTTCTTGAATCTCTTAGCCGCTTGTTTCATCAAACTAAAAACAAATTTATTTCTAGGAGAAAAGATGCTACGAACAAACTTAACCCACGTGCTTTCTGAGAAAGGACATTCAAAACTTTTGCAAGAAAACGAAAACGTTATGGTCTGCTGCGGTAGAATGGGACCGATGTGTGTTCCGGTTTATCAAGCTATGGAAAAATTAAAATTTGATTACAAGAATGTGATGTTTGCAGACATGGAATTCGACATTCCCGATGCAAAAGTAATAAGGGACCTTCCTGAAGCACGAGGATTTCAAGGGCTACCGTTCGTCGTTTACTACAAAAAAGGAAAAGTTGTAAAAGCTACCACAAGCATTCAAAGTAAAGAACAGATAACGGAAATTTTGAATTCTAACTTCGGTAAAAACAATTGATCATTGATGGACGTTAAGAATCTGACAAGATGAAAGGCAAATTTATTTAACGAATCGCATTCTGTAACCAACACCGGCTTCAGTTGTAATGAACTTCGGATTGACGTGATCGTCTTCAATTTTTTTTCTGATTTGCCCGATGAAGACTCTCAAGTACTGAGAATTTTCTGTTGAACTTGGTCCCCAGATTTCTTTCAGGATGAATTGATGCGTTAACACTTTTCCGATGTTCTTGAAAAACAGCGCAAGCAAGAGGTATTCGATGTTTGTCAGCTTAATTTCAGTTTTACGTTTTATAACAATCCGCGACGAATAATCAATCTTAAGATCACCATTTATTATAATATTTTCTTCCGATGATTGTTGAGTCCTTCTGATGTTAGCGCGTATTCTTGCAAGCAGCTCGGAGGAGTTGAACGGTTTGGTAAGATAATCGTCTGCACCGAGATCCAAAGCTTTCACGATATCTTCTTCCGAATTTCTAACGGAAAGAATAATGATTGGAATATTCGTCCACGTCCGCAATTCTTTTACAACGCTGAATCCGTCGCGATCCGGCAAGCCGAGATCAAGAATTACCAGCTGCGGATGTGCTGTTGCAACCTGCACGATTCCATCTTTTGCGCAATCGGCCGTCACAACTTTATAGTCCGATGCTTCGAGCGTTATTGACAAAACTTTTCTAATCTGCGCTTCATCATCGATTACAATAATTGTATTCTTAACGCTCATTAAGTCTCCGGTTATCAGTTGTAAATGGAATGCTGATTGAGAAAACAGCGCCGCCGCTGGCACGGTTTGACGCGTTGATAGTTCCTCCGTGCGCTTCAATGAATCCTTTTGAGATGGATAAGCCCAAACCTGTTCCGCCGGCTTTAGTGCCGGGTATCCGATAAAATTTATCGAATAATTTTTCTAGCGTCTCTTCAGGAAAACCTTTTCCTTTATCGGAAATATTTATGATGCAGTTGCTACTCTCTCGTCTTACTTCAATTAGGATTTCGGAATTGCTTGGAGAATATTCGAGCGAATTGTGAAGAACATTTAGCAAAGCTTGTTCGATCAAACCAAAATCAAATTTGAACAACGGTAAATCATCTTGAATTCTCAAAATAATTTTGCGTCCGGCGGCTTCGCTCTCAGTTCTGTTCATAATCGAGTTTATTAAATCCGAGACGGAATGCCAATCGAGTTTAAGTTTTAAATTGCCGGACTCGAGACGCGCCATATCAAGTAAATTTTCCACCAAACGATTGAGCCGGTTGGCAGCAAGGTCTATTTCTTTCTGCAGTTCATTTAACAGCAAATCATTTTTTAAAATTTTGGGATCATTCAAAGAACCTACAGCGCCTATGATTGTTGTGATTGGAGTTTTTAATTCGTGGGAAATGGAATTGAATAATGTCTTGTAAAGTTTTTCCGATTCATAAGACACCATCGATTTTTGCGCAATTATGTTGAGGTTCTCTCGTTCGAACGCATCCGCAATCTGAGTTATAAAAGTTTCCAACAGATTTTCCTGTTCAGCCAGAAAACCCCGGGAGTCTTTTGTTCGAATTCCAAGAACTCCCGAACGGCTGCTTTTGCTTTTAAGCGGATAGAACGTTGCCGGGCATGAAGAAAGTGTGTTCGTAAATCTTCCGGCAATCTGCCCGTTTATATAAACCCAATTGGCTATGTGCCATTCGGATTGATCCACAAAAAACGTTCCCGTCTTGTGCGAAATTGTTTTTAGCTTTTCTTCAGTATCATGCAAAATAACAGCAACATCTGCGGTAAATATTTTTTGAATGTTTCTAACAGCAGTTGAAACAATGTCATCTATGTTATTTGCGGTAGAAAGTTCTTTGGCAAGAGTGTAAAGTGCAGAAGTTCTTTCTTCTTTCTGACGAAGAAACATTTGCTGGGTTCTTATCTTCGATGTCAAATAACCGGAGACGCTGGAAATAAGAAAATACATAAAGAACATCAGGCCATCTTCAACTCTGGCAATATGAAAAGTAAATAACGGGGGAATGAAAAAGTAGTTCCAGCTTAACGCACTTAAAAGCGCTGCTAAAAAAACCGGTCCCGGACCGAAATTCAATAAAGGAAGAATTGTAACTGCGAAAAGAAAAAGAAGCGAAACGGTTTGATAACCTATTTTATCGGAGACAGTAAAAAAAAGAAAGGACAATAAAAGAATTAGAAAAGATGCTAATGCGTATCGGGAAAGAGACGATTTTGGCTTGGGTATAATTTTTACCAGAGATTTTTTAAATATGGAATAATTGCGCGCAACAAAATTGTTATTTGTATCATCGCTTTCCATAAAAATCAAATCCAATTTGAAATTGCCATAGCCGAAAGTTTCAAAACCGTATTAATAAGATTCTTTTGTTCCGGGAAAAGATTTTTATAATTACAATTCAAACCGGCAACGCCGATTGAATTTCCAGAAGCGATTGTAACGGGAAGAAATACCCATGCAACCTCGGTCAAGTTTTCTGTTCCGTTTCCAGCCGGTTCGTTTTTTGTCGAGACCCATTCGGCAACGCTTATTTCTTTTGTATCTAATGCATGAGCGTGCAAATGTTTAGCAAGCATTTTCAATCTGCCCTTATCATCCTTTAGAAATACAACGCTGTCGAACGTTGTAACCCTTGAAAGATACTTAACTAGAATTTTGGAGATCCCCTCAAGTACCGTAGTTTTTATAAGAAGCAGTGTAAAGTTTTTTTGACCGCTTGGTTCTTGAATCTCTCTTAATATTTCTTCATGCAGAGGAATGTTGAGAAGTTCTTTACTCAAATCTTCTATCATGCTTAAACTTTCAAGCCTCATACGCAGGGCATTGTATTGATTCTTTGATTGCTTGATGAGATGGCTGACAACAATGGACACGGCGAGAAAAATCATTAGACTGATAAAATGTTCCGGTCGGTTTATTGTAAATGTGTAGCGCGGCTCTACGAAAAGAAGGTCATAAAATGCCACTCCAAGGATCGAACTAAATATTGCAGGACCCGTTCCGTAAAGCAACGCAGAAGTTATTGGACCGATTAGGTAGATGATCTCAAACGACGGTGCGACAAAAATTTTCTCAACGATCCAGATTAAAACCGAGAGCAAAACGATTATCAAAAGAGATACTGCATAATCCCGCAGATGAAATTCGTATTTCTTTTTTCTCTTGATTGTTTTTTGCGGGGCGGTTTCGAATTCTGATGTTGGCGTTATAAGTTGTACGTCGAAAGAACTTTGATCATGCATTAATCTGTGCGTCGGCGAACGTTTCAAAAATTCATGCAAAGCAGATTTTAACGGTTTACCGACAAGCACGCGGGTAACGTTTTTTGATTTTGCAAAGTTTATGAGTTCATCGGCAATATCAGAACCGGAAAGAGTAAAAATTTTGGCGCCGAGTTTCTCTGCAAGATTCAGCGCATCTGAAAGATAAGTTTGTTCGTTCTGTGTGAGGCTCCGAAATTTTGGAGTGGAAACGTAAACAGCAAACCATTCTATTCCAGCGTCGTAAGCAAGATTATAAGCGCGGCGTATAAGCTGTTTTGAAAATGGACTTGGAGAAATACAAACCATAATTTTATCTTGAACAGGCCACGTTTCGTCTATGCCGCGGGCTTTCATGTAATTTAAAAGTTCGCTATCGATTTTTGAAGCGACTTTTCTTAAAGTAATTTCCCGCAGAGCAGTGAGATTCCCTTCTCGGAAAAAGTTATCAATTGCACGCTGCGCTTGTTCGGGCATATAAACTTTTCCTTCTTTCAATCTCTGTAAAAGTTCAGCAAGCGGCACATCAACAAGCTTAATCTCATCGGCTTCTTCCAGAATATTATCCGGTAAAGTTTCCTGAACTCTAACGCCGGTTATTTTTGCAACTACATCGTTCTGGCTTTCGAAATGCTGAATGTTAACTGTGGTGAGAACATCAATTCCATGTTCCAAAATTTCCCTAACGTCAAGATAACGCTTTGGATGACTGGTGCCGGGTGCGTTTGTGTGAGCTAATTCATCCACAAGAACAACTTGCGATTTGCGGTTGATGATTGCATCAACATCCATTTCTTCAAGCGCAATGTCTTTATAAACAATTTTTTTTCTGGGGAGTACTTCGAGGCCCTCAAGCAGAGCATTAGTTTCTACACGTTTGTGAGTTTCAATATAACCGATCACAACGTCAACGCCGTGTCTTGTAAGGTTATGTGCTTCCAGAAGCATTGTGTATGTTTTGCCAACACCGGGCGCATAACCGAGAAATATTTTAAGTTTACCATTTTTCTTTTCGCTCCGTTTGATTTCGGATAACAATGCATCTGGATCAGGGCGGCGTTCTTCGTCTTCAATCATGTAATCATTTCACTTTATCCAACTGCAAATTTAACAAAAGAACATTAACAACCGAATTGCCAAGGAAACCAAATTGAGGGTTTTGGGTTAGTGAATCGATCAAACTGATTACCTTTTCCCTTTGTTCATTAGTTAATCCTCTTGCTTTAACTATTCTTTCAACTTGCAGTTTTGCCGATTCGGGAGAAATATGAGGATCAACGCCGCTTCCGGAAGCGAAAAACATTTCGTTGGGAACGATTGAAACGTCGCTTATTAAATTTCTCTTAGCAAAATTTTCTTTCCTTTCATCGAACGCTTTCTTCAAAGCGGCGCTGGTTGGGCCAAGATTGCTTCCACCCGAAGGCATCGGATTGAAATCTATTGCGGACGGACGTGGCCAGAAATATTTGTCGCCGGCAAATTTTTGTCCGATCAATTCAGAACCGACAATTTTTCCATCACTTTCTATCATGCTGCCAGAAGATTTTGATGGAAATGCAATTGCAGAAACGGCGGTAAAGATGAACGGATAAATGACACCCGTTAGAATTGTGATTGCTAAAAAATATTTTACTGTGATTTTAAGTTGCTCTTTCATTTTATATTCTCTTGTTGACTTGAAATTTATTTAATAAAAAATAGAACGCGGATGACGCGGATTTGACACCCGCCCGACTCCTCGCCTCGTTTCGACGAGTCTTATCGAGCCCGCCTCGGCGGCAGACGGGTCGAAGCGGGTTCGTGCTAGGCTGGGATTGACGCAGATAAAATCCGCAATGATCAGCATAATCCGTGTTGTTCTGTGTGCTACTACTTTTGACATTTGTTACACCAGTTTAATTGCAGTGATAAATAAATCGATCAATTTTATTCCGATGAACGGAACAATTAAGCCGCCGACACCGTAAATCCAGATATTGCGTTTCAAAATTGCAGCGGCTCCTTCCGGTCTGTACTTTACACCTTTGAGTGCGAGAGGGATCAATAAAATAATTATGATAGCGTTAAAAATTACCGCACTTAAAATTGCGCTCTGCGGTGTTGCAAGTCCCATAATATTTAAAACTGAAAGCGGTCCGTCAGTTAAATGCTTTGCAAACAGAAAAGTTGAAATGGCGGGTATGATAGCGAAATATTTTGCAACATCGTTTGCGATGCTGAAAGTTGTTAACGAGCCACGCGTTATCAAAAGCTGCTTTCCAATTTCAACCACTTCGATAAGTTTTGTCGGATTACTGTCGAGGTCAATCATGTTTCCAGCTTCGCGCGCAGCTTGAGTTCCGCTGTTCATAGCAATTCCAACATTTGCTTGAGCGAGAGCAGGCGCATCGTTTGTTCCGTCGCCGATCATACCAATCATCTTTCCCAACTTTTGTTCTTCGCGAATTCGTTTCAATTTATCTTCCGGTTTTGCTTCAGCAATAAAATCATCAACGCCGGCTTCGGCTGCAATTGCAGTTGCGGTTAACGGATTGTCGCCTGTAATCATCACAGTTTTAATTCCCATTTTCCGTAACTGGGCAAACCGTTCTTTTATTCCGCCTTTCACAATATCTTTTAATTCTATGACTCCAAGAACTTTAAAATTTTCGGCAACAACTAAAGGTGTAGAACCGGCTTTCGATCTTTCGTTTACAATCCGTTGAACGTTGGAATTAAAAATACCTCCATTGCTCTCAACGTAATTTTTTATTGCATCGGCAGAACCTTTGCGTATAATTCTCTTACTTTCCCCGTTCGAGGGATGAATATCTACACCGCTCATACGTGTCTTTGCGCTGAAAGGTATAAAGTGCGCTTCCATTTTTGAAATGTCTCTACCGCGCAATCCAAATTTTTCTTTTGCAAGAACCACAATTGATCTTCCTTCCGGAGTTTCATCTGAAAGAGATGAAAGCTGCGCTGCATCGGCTAAACTTTCTACAGAGACTCCTTCTGCCGGAATAAAAACGGAAGCCATTCTATTGCCTAAAGTTATTGTACCGGTTTTATCGAGAAGTAAAACATCAATATCACCGGCAGCTTCTACCGCTCTTCCGCTCATTGCAATAACATTATGACCAAGCAAGCGATCCATTCCGCTTATACCGATTGCACTCAGCAATCCGCCTATTGTTGTCGGTATCAAACAAACGAGAAGCGCAACCAGAACCGGAATAGAAACAAATTGGCTGATGTTGAAAGAGCCGGTTTGATAATACTCGATGAATACACGTATCGTGATGACAACAAGAAGAAATAAAATGTTGAGACCGGAAAGAAGTGTCGATAAAGCGATTTCGTTCGGAGTCTTTTTCCGTTTAGCGCCTTCAACAAGAGAAATCATTTTATCGAGATATGTGCTGCCGGGATCGGCGGTAATTCTAATTACTATTCTATCGCTGATAACTTTTGTTCCGCCGGTAACAACGCTTCTATCTCCGCCGCTTTCGCGAATGACCGGTGCGGATTCGCCGGTTAGTGCTGATTCATCTATGCTTGCAACTCCTGCGACGACTTCGCCGTCGGAAGGAATTATGTTTTCGGCTTCGCAAACTACCAGGTCGTTAATTCTGAGGTCGGTTGCCGGAATCTGTACCTCTTCATTATCAACAAGTTTTCTTGCAAGGGTTAATGTTCGGGTTTTGCGAAGACTTTCTGATTGTGCTTTGCCTCTTCCTTCTGCGACTGCTTCTGCAAAGTTTGCAAAAAGAACCGTGAACCATAACCAGATTATTATTTGAAGAGTAAATCCGGAATAGTATCCAAGAAAGACATCTTTAATAAAGAATATTGTTGAAATGGCAGCACCAACAGCAACCATAAACATAACAGGATTCTTCACCAAGAATTTCGGATTTAATTTTTTGAATGAATCTACAATTGCCTGTTTGATGATGGCTTTATCGAATAACTTTCTCTTACTTTTATTTTTTGTTGAAGTCATTTATGTTTCCCTGTTTTCATTTTTTTTGTTTGGCAACTGTTATTAGAAAGTAAGTCCCTGTCCCATAAGTAAATGTTCTAGAATTGGACCGAATGACAGCGCAGGGAAAAACGTTAGAGCACCAACTATAAGAATCTGGAACGTTAACAGAAGTCCAAAAAGTAAATTATCTGTTGCAAGCGTTCCGGCTGAAACCGGCGTAATATTTTTCTTAACAAGATTGCCGGCAATTATCATAACCGGTATAAGAACTGCAAACCTTCCGATAAACATTGCAAGAGCTATCATGAGATTGTAAAAAACCGTGTTTGCATTAAGTCCGGCAAGAGCGCTTCCGTTGTTTCCGGCGCCGGATGAAAACGCATATAGAATTTCCGAGTAGCCGTGCGGACCGGCATTGTTAAGACTTAATAATCCAGCGTTGGTTTTTAATGCAATTGCAGAGAAAAGAAGAATTACGGCACTCGGCGCAAGTATTCCGATGATTCCCCATTTAACTTCATGAGATTCAATTTTCTTTCCGAGATATTCCGGCGTTCGTCCGATCATCAATCCCGCAATGAAAACAATAAGCAAGATATGCAGCAGCATTCCGTACAGTCCGCTTCCGACACCGCCGAAAACTATTTCACCGAGTTGCATATTTAACATAGCAACCATTCCTGCAAGCGGCGAGAGACTATCATGCATCGCATTAACAGAACCATTTGATGCATCTGTTGTAGCGGTTGACCAGAGAACGCTGTTCATTACACCGAAGCGCGATTCTTTTCCTTCCATCAATCCACCGGTTCGAAAAGCCGGATTAGTTGAATATTCCGAGTAAAGCGATACAGCAAATCCGAGGATAAAAATGAAAAGCATAACTCCGTAGATCATCCACGCTTGTTTTTTTGAACCAATTAATTTTCCGTAAGTGAAAACCAAGGATGCCGGTATTAAAAGTATGGCGAGCACTTCTAAAAAATTAGAAAACGGCGTCGGGTTCTCGAAAGGGAAAGCACTGTTTGCGTTGAAAAATCCTCCGCCGTTTGTGCCGAGCTGTTTTATCGCAATCTGAGATGCTGCCGGACCGAGCGGAATTGTTTGTTTTACACCTTCAAGCGTAACAACATCTTTGTATGATGAGAATGTTTGAACTACACCTTGACCAACAAGCACGATGGCTAAAATTATTGACAACGGCAGAAGTAAGTATAATGTTGTACGTGTTAAATCAACCCAAAAATTTCCGAGCGTTGTTCCTTTGCGCGTTATAAAAGCTCGTGCGATAACCAATATCACCACAATACCGGTCGCTGCACTAACAAAATTTTGAACTGTCAATCCGATCATCTGAACAAAGTAACTTAGAGTAGTTTCGCCGGCGTATGACTGCCAGTTTGTATTTGTTATAAAACTAACTGCTGTGTTGATTGCCAGTGTGGGTTCAACATTCGGTAATCCTTGCGGATTTAATGGCAAATAAGATTGGATAAGTTGAAGAAAAGTTAGAAAAATTAATCCGAAAAGATTAAACGCCATCAACGCAAACGAGTAAACTTTCCAGTCCATTTCATCGGAAGGATTGATGCCGGAAAATTTATAAATGGCTGTTTCAACTTTGCCGAAAACTGGAGTTAGAAAGTTTTTCTCCCCTTTCAGCACTTTTGCGAAGAAAACTCCGAGAAACGGTGCGAGGGCTGTCAATGCGATTATATAAAATATTGCTTGAATTATTTCGTGCGTTGTAATCATAAATCCTTTCCTTTTTTTCAGTTGTACAGGTGCAAAATCAAAATTTGTCCGGTCTTATCAATGTATAAACCAAATACACCAACAGGCCGACCGAAACAATTAATGAAATAACTATTTCAAATGTGCTTTCCATTTTTTCTCATATCTAATTATTGAATCAAACTGCCATTCAAAATTTATATTACTTAAAAATTTATATCCAATTGTGTTGTAAATGTACTTGGAGCGTTATTGTTGTATACATCCCGTGCAAAAATTACACTTACATTTTTCGAGAACGACCACGCAAAACCAAAGCTTATAGCACCCAAACTATTTTTTCCGCTTTGATAATCAACAGCTAACCAAAGATTTTCATTAATCTCCGCCATTTGTTTATCCCAGGAAAGCAGTACCCCTGAATTGTCTGCTTTTCCGTCTGGATCAACAAGAATGTTTTTGTTGCCTGAATAATACCCCACGGTAAATCTCCCAATCACCGGAAATGTTTTTGCTGCAAGAGCATACATTAAATTGACGTCCGTTACGTTCTTTTTAGCACCAAGATAATATGCCCCAAACGCTATCGCTGGCGACCCTTCGGTAATTGCACCTTCCAGTAAACCAATCTTAAAATTAAATGACCACGGTGAAGTTGTCGGCTCAATTAAATCAACGCCAATTTCAGCTTGAATTTTTTCGAATGGTGAAACACCCACTGTTAAACCGACATCTGTCGGAAAAGCTAAACCGCCTTCACCAACTCCCTTTTTAAACGCTGTAAAGTAATTATCTATACCGAGGTGGAATACTTTAAATGATTGAAAGTCGGCAGATGGTATCCAGATAATTGTGGAGGGGGTTGCATGAATAAAAATGACTTCGCAAAAAATAATTACAAAAGTATATATTACTTTTTTTGTAGATGCTTTCATTGTGTTATTCCTAATATTTTTTGTTGGGGCTATGATCTATCGCGTTCTAGTCGCTTGCGGATAGTTAAGAATAGAATCCAGAGAGAGTAAAGAATAATTGAAGCGACAGCTGGAATAAATAGAACCAAGTATGCAAGAGAAAGAACAAACGGCGGAATATTTTTTAACTGAGAAGGCAAATCAAGAAAATGAACCGCATATTTATTCGGATGAGCGACAACCAAAAAAACCGAACATACTACCCAAACCGAATACAAAGACAAAAACATTTTCCGAATACTTAAACGAAATCTGAACACAGAATTCATAACGTTACATAGTTTATTTGTGATAATTTTTTTTGCGGGACGAAAACTAATCTTTAAGTTATAAACGGGATGTAAAAAGATGGCTCGGAGATGTAAAGATTTTATAAAGAAGAAATACGGCTTTTAAGTTAAAAATGTCCGGAATTACTTCTGAGTTCAACTATAAAATTGAAGTAGACAATTTTAAATATTAAATTGCATCACAATTTGAATGCGCTCTTCACACCGTCATTCGCATCAAATCCATCGACAATCATTCAGAACATGGAACATATTCGTTAGGAGTATAAATATGTGGTTGGTTATAGGTATAATAGTAGCGGCAGTTGCAGTATTCATTTACGAATACCGTTTGAGAAAGCCGGATCAATTGGTTCTTTCCGAATCTAATGGAAAGATTGTTGAACGAAAGGGGCGGTTTTATCCGCGTCATTTTAGTCTTGCACTTCCGAACACTACGCAATCAAGCCAACTGAACATCGAGTCTTCGGCAAAAGGTAATCTCGATATCAAGATTAAACTTTCTGTAACGGTTGCGGCTTCGATGCATAATATTTCTTTGTTGATTAAAGTCGGCGGCTGGAATACAAATGCCGTTACCCGTGCGGCTAAAGAACTTGAAACGATTATTCACAGCCAGATCAAAGAGTTCACCGAAAAATTTGAGATCGAAGAATTATCGTCGGAGAAAATCTATAATTATCTTCACGAAAAAATTAACGTAAGCAAAGAAATGTTCGGTCTCGAAATTATTTCGTTAACGGTTCAATCGTTTGAACCGCTCGATTCAAAAATTTCCGAAGCATTGAAGCAGCAAGAATCTGCAAGAATTTTGGAACAGACCGAAGCGCTTAATCAGAAAGCAAGAATCGCTGCATCAAAAGCAAAACTGAAAGCCGACGAGGAAATTATTTTGCTCGAAAACGAACTTGAACTGAAAAAACTTCAGCTGAAGAAAAGTGAACTTGAACAGGAATCGGCTTTGGCTCAGAAACGTATTGAAGACGAGCTCAGCAGAAAAAAGATGCAGCTTGAATTCGATAAAAAAGAATTGGAACTGCTGAAGAATAATCCGGAACTATTGATGCTCACACCGCAAGCAGCACGATTGGCGGAAGCCAGTCAATCGCTAAAGAATGCAAGAACTATCGTGTCGTTATCTCCCAACGATCTTCAGCAAGGATCGGACATGGTGGAATTGTTCAAAAACTTTTTAAAGAATGCGGTTAAAGGTCAATCTAAGAAAAACGATTAACCAAAACTGTTTTGTCCTGAAAGTTTAGAAAACTATGAAAAGCGATCCGCTAAAATATTTTAGACTCAATCCCATCAAAGCTGCGCGAGTATCGGAAGTCAGCGAAGCAACAGCATCATCCGATATTCCTCCGGAGGAACGGGTTAATTTTCACATTGGTAATCCGGTTCAGGATAAAGAACTGTTCTCGGCATATCTACGCGTTGCTCTCAGCATAGATATCCGAAAAGAAAATTTAACGGAGGATAATCTCGATGCCTTCATCGAAGAACTTGGCTGGAGCGGCGAAGACAAAAAGAAAGTTGAATTAATTCTTGCGTTGATCAAGAACAGCGCACCATACATGCCCCGTGGCGGTTTCAACAAAAAGAATCCAAATTATCTTGCAAAATATTTTAGCGAGTGGCTGACAAAACAACAGCAGGAACCGCTTTCGTACGATCTTGGCGAAGTTACCGGCAATCGCGAGATAATACTTTCTTCCGGCGGCATCTATGAAGCGCTCCGAATTTTGTTTCATGCTTTATCAAGTTTTCTTTCGCATCGACCGGCGAAAATTTTGTTGTATAATCTTGAACTGCCGGTACACCTAAAGATGTTTGAATCGCTGCAGTTTAAAACTCTTCCGACCGAGGAAAATGATTTTCTCTTTGAACTGAAAAATGAATTAAAGCTAAATTCTAATTCGCCGTCGTTTTTAGTTCTCGGCAGCATTACTAAAGAAGAAACCCGGAGAAATCTTCGTCAGTTAAGCCTGGAACTTCCTCTGTTTTTTGTGGAAGTGAACGATGCACCGAATCATCTTTCGTTAGCACGCGAAGCAAAAATGATGAATCGTGTTGTTAGAATTTTAACTCCTGGAATATTTTCTCCTTCATTGAAAAATCTTTCAACCGGATTCATCGCCGGAAATTCGGATTTGATAAAAGTTGTGGAGACAATTCAGTTCCAGTTGAAAGGAACTCCTTCTGCCTCCGAAGTAGAATTGCTCTCTTTTATTCTAAAGGAAAAGTTATTTGCCGATAACAACGAAAAAAATGAAAAAGAAATTGAAGTTGAACCGGCTTACGAAAATTTTCAGATACCCGTAATTGGCAACAGATCAATTAAGAACTATATCGAGCGATTTGAAGACAAACTCAACGAAATTATCGAACATGAATCGAAAACTGTTGAAGAAATTGTAACAAGATTAAATCCCGGCGAAAATTACTTCGGCAGCAAAGCCGAAAGATTTTCATCTTACTTTTTGCATGATAAGCTTTCCGGTCTTAATGCCAATGAGTGTTTCGACGAATTCGCAGGCAACCTAAACTCCAAAGAATCGAATTATGAAGTAGTGAAAAGTTTTCTTGCGGCGTTTATAAGCCATCACCCCGAATATAAAATTAAAAACACGCTTGTTGTAAGCGGCTCGTCACGTACTGCACTGGGATTGCTGGGTTTTCATTGCGGCATCGAAGAAGTTGTTATTCCGGATTTGAGCTGGACTTATGAACATTGTTTTCCTTCGGTCTCGGTTGTTCCGTTAACCGATGATTACGAACTTGATGTGGATGCAATTATCAATGAAGTCGAAAATAAATTAGCTGTTGACCCAAACTGGAAGAATTACGGCGCTGTTGCACTCAACAATCCGCACAATGCAACGGGACAGGAATTCAATCATAATGATGTTAAACGTTTGGTAAGATGGCTTCTCGAAAGGAATATTTTTGTAATCGACGATCTTTCGTACCAAAATGTTGCACCGGTCGATGAGCCGAAAGAAATAAAAACAATCCGCCAAATAACTGATGAGCTTTACAACAATGGTTACATAAGCGATGAACAAGCTAAATATTTGATCACGGTTCATTCATTATCTAAAACAGATTCTTTTGCCGGTGCGCGATTATCTGTTGTTGAGATCCGTCATGAAAAGCTGTACAATGATTTCAAACAAGTCAACGACACAGTAATACCGAATATTGCGGCAATTTTTACAGCGTACCTTTTCTATCGAAATACACCCGAAACTGCAAACGCATACTGGCGGTTAAGAAATAAAATTTTCAGAAAAAGAATGGATGCGTTGGAAGAAGCAGTTCAAATTTTACCAAAAGTCAGGAATCGCTTCGATATAAAAATTAAAGCGCCAAAAGGCAGCATGTATCCGCAAATGATAATTGATAAGCTGCCGTCTGGCTTGTCGCTCGATTGGCTTTCGTCCGGACTTGCGCGACAGGGAATTGGGCTTGTTCCACTTTCCACATTTGCGCGCACGGAAAAAGGTTTTGAGATTGGTCGTAAAACTTTTCGATTGACCCTAGGCGGAACCGACAATGCTGAAATTCTTTTAAAAAAAACCAGACGCGTGTTGATTGATCTTAATAGAATGATTGCCGAGGAAGCCGCGCATTACAACCGCAAAAAGTTTGAGGAGAAATCTCTTCCGTTCAAAAAGTCATATTCGAAAAACGATTTTGCTGCCGAATGGAATTTGATCGAACTACAAATATTGGAAGAATGCGCCAATCTCTCTCTGCAAAATCTAAACTTAAACATTGAAGAATGGCGCAATAAAGAATACCACGCCAAATTTGCTAAAGAATATTTGCCGGAAAGACTTTCGCTGTTCAAACAAAGATTCCTGGACCGTGCTAACATTACTAACAACTTGATAGAGAATACCCTTGCCGACAAAGGAAAAACTCTTGTAGCGCGACTCGAAAAAGAGTTTTACAAGGACAGTTTGGAGCGGAAAGAAAATATTTTTCGACAACGGCTTTACGACCGCACCGTTCATCCAACGCAGATGTATTCGCTGAAAGCGGAACTGAATTTTGAAGAGTTGATCGATCGGCTAATCAAGAGTAAAACTATTCCACCGGCACTTATCAAAAAATCTGCTCAAGAATTGTTCGGAGAATTTTTTGGATTGAATGTTGCTATCTCATCATCGGAAGAACCTACGGAATTGGTACTCGATCTTAAATCAATGATATCGGCAGAAAATTGTTTTCAACTTTATTCCGAAATTCCCCGGCAAACATTTTTATCTTTCTGGGGCGATTGGGATGGCAGCAACCGCCCATCCGGGCAGGGGCACAGTTTGGTCGCAGCGGTTTTAATTCAAAACGTTGCGCAGCAATCAAAACTTCTTCAATCGCTTTTGCGAGCCGATAAAACCGTTAAGATCGAAACGAGTCTTCTAAATGAAATTCAAAAGCTGCCGGAGACAAACAAACGCTTTTCAAATTTACTGAATGAAATTACCCGGCTGACCCATCAGCTTGAGAAAAGATACCGGGGCGTTTTGCCATTTAATTTAAAGCCGGGCAAGTTTAGACGGTTCGGAATGAAACTTCATCTCGCACAAGATCCATTAACATTACTTTGGCATCATAACGACAGACTTGAAAGAAAGATGCTTGAGTTGAGAGCGCAGAGAAGAAGCGCGCTTGAATATTATTTCTCTCTCAATAAGCAGATCAGAAAAACTTTGCATTTGCTGTTGAACCATTTCCAGCAAAACTTTGATGATGCGGAGTTGCTGCTTGAAGCGTCGCTGTATAAAGATTTGTTGAAACGTTTTGTCATTACTCCGCGTATTCATCAGAAAATGATTACCACTCAGGATCAGTTTGCAATCGACACAACCGTTCACAACATTAACGAGATAAACGAAATTGCCGCTAAGTACGGAAACCCGGGAATGGTTCTGGCATTACAGGTTAGTATGTCAACAACACCCGAATCGCTGATAACTCTGGATAGAAAAATGCGAGCGAGGCGCGAACACACGTTGCGAGATAATCATGATCTCGAAATCCCATCGGTCACTCTTGTTCCACTCTTTGAAGATCTTGCTGCATCGAAAAATCTGAAAAATTATTTGAATAAAATTTGGGAATACTCGCTTCAAAGCAGAAGGCTTAATCAAACGACCGCGGAAAGATTTAACGAAATTATTTGCGAAGTTTTTATTGCCGGTTCAGATTTGAGCCAGCAGGTGGGACAGGCAACCGGAATGAATTTGTTCAAAGAAGCAAAGTATGAATTGATTTCGTGGCTTTCGGAAAAGGAACTGGTTGGAAAAGTTAGAATGAAAATGGGAAGCGGCGAACCGATGCAGCGCCAGGGCGGCTATTACGAACCGAATGCGGGCAAAGCTGCATTCATTAAATCAGACGATAACGAAAAAAGGTTTGTACAACATCTCAGCAAATCGACAAAACAAAGTACAGAGTATGCTCGTACACCTTTGATAGGAATTTTTGCAGATGGAGACTTGCGTACTTTCCAAAGCAATATTTCGGAGAGGCTAAGATATCTTCCGGCTTGCGAGCTTGCTCAATTGCTTTTTCATGTTAGCGAATCGCAAAAATTTTATGAAACAGAAATTGTACGCGCAGGCGAACCGCTTGTAGAAACACGTCTGCAATTCAAAACGCGTGGACTTAAAGAGCTTGAACGCCTAACAATCGGGTTCAAAGATAAAATGTTCGACGAGTTTTTATCACATTTCACCGAGAACTTCAGACAGATTCTTTATGGAATGGAAGAAGACGTTGTTGGAATTCATATCATCTCATATTTCATTGCGCGAACAACCCCCTCTTTAAGAGACAGACCAACGGTTCGGCCCGGCAAAGGCGATTCGGGAAACGACAGCCGAAAAATACTCAGAAAAATTTCCGAGATGATTCCGTTTTCACATTACGGAAGTCTGCTGCGCGCCATTGCACACAATCAATCGCAAACTGTGGTACTTGGAATCAATCAATTGACGACCGGACTTTTCCGGGCACTGGATAGTTTTGCACAAAAACAATTTGCTGCCGGCGAAACTTCGGCTTTCATTGAAGATAGAATTCTTCCTCATCTTCCTGTTTATGAAATTTTGCATACGCTCAGAATTTATCACGATGAAAAGCTGTATTACCTTGGTAAATTGGAAAATGCGTTTCCTGCAGGCAACTCTGCGTTTCTTGCACTGCGCGAAGATATCGATTCGATAGACAAGTATTTAATTTTATTTCAGAGAGAATTGTTGAGACGGCACGGTTTGAATGTTAACGACTTTTTCGAGGCTGATAGATTCATTCCCGATTTGCTACCGACACTGAGACCCGATATCGCGGTTCTTCTTCAGCAAAACTTATTCAACACGGATCCGGAAATATTTTTGTCGAATATTAGCGGAAATGTTGACGCTGCATGGATCGAGTCCGTTAAAAAATTGCTCGCTGTGCCAAAAGAAGTAAAATTGTGGCGAAAGAAAATCTGGAATTTACTTGAACAACCTGTTTTTCAGCGTGTGGCAAGTTTTGTGGAACTGGCAATTGCATTGCATTCATTGGCATCTAAGAACGGTTCGGCAGAATTTTCACTTGGCACAAAAAAAATAAAATTACCAACCAACCTTTCTCAAGTCATTAAAGTAAGTAGCGATGATAATATGCACGAGTTTCTCGCTGCAGCGTTTGAATATTTATCGATCGTTTCTGAAGGAATGGTTGAAGTGCCTATCAATATTGTTCGCGCAGTGAAAGAAGTGGAACGAATAATAAAAATTGAAGAGCAGGCACTTTCTCCCAAACAGCAAGACTTGCTTAGATTTTATCTTCTTCAAATTGCAAGGATAACCGGCGAAAACGGATAGAGCCGTTCGCTTAATAGAAAAATATTTTTACAAAAACGTTATTTCTATTGACATCAAACGATTCGAAGTTTATCTTTGCAACCAATGAAAACGAACTTTGGAACATATTACAACAATTCAAACGCAAGCCGGAACTTTTGGTGGTGGCGAATGGATAAACACGGGGTTCCGGTGAATTAGAGTAATATGTTTATAAAAATTAACAAGCCCTTCTTGGATTCACCGGGAAGGGTTTTTTGTTTTAAACGTTCTGCTTTCTACGCGAAAAACTCTGCGACCTCTGCAGTTAAGCTTTTCGAGAGACGCAGCCAAAAAAAGAATATGGACTACAATACATTCAAAGAATTATCAAAGTCGTACAACAAGATCCCTGTTTATGAAAGAATGACGGCGGATTTGCTAACGCCTGTTCTAGCCTATCTGAAAATACGGGAAGCAAACTCGAACAGCTTTTTGCTGGAATCCGTTGAAGGGATCGGAAGATTTGCGCGTTATTCATTTATCGGCAAGAATCCTTCAAAAATTTTTATGAATGAAGGGGATCGCCTAACAATCATAGAAGCCGGTAAAAGCACAATCATCACAAAAAATATTTTTGATTACCTCTCCGAAGAAATCTCAAAATTCAGGGATCCCAAAATTGAAGAACTTCCCGATTTCACCGGCGGAATTGTCGGTTACCTTGGTTACGAGAATGTTGCGTTGATAGAAGATGTGATAAAATTCACGGGTGAAAAACAGATTGAAATTCCCGATTCCATCTTCGGCGTGTACGACACATTGATCGCGTTCGACCATTACAAACACCAGATCATCTTAATCAAAAATGTGAATATTGATGCGGACACAAATCCCGAAGCGGTTTATGCCGGTGCGAAAGAGGAACTTAGAAAACTCTGTTCTCAACTGAATTCTCCATTCGATTCTGTGCTAAAATTTTCAGCATCGCAAAATTTTTTTAACGATTCGGATAACCAAACCTTTTACAACTTCGTCGGGAAATGCAAAAACAATATTCTGGAAGGTGATGTTTTTCAGATTGTGCTTTCAAAAAGATTTTCAACCGGGTTCACCGGTGATCTACTAAATGTCTATCGCGCACTAAGAATTATTAATCCGTCACCGTACATGTATTTCATTGAATATGAAAATGATCTTACAGTAATTGGAACATCGCCCGAAGATTTGCTGAAAGTGAAAAACAAATGCGCCACAATTTTGCCTATTGCCGGAACCCGCCGGCGAGGAAAAAATCAGGAAGAAGATCTGCAGATCGAAAAAGAACTTTATGATGATCCAAAAGAAATTGCAGAACACATAATGCTTGTTGATCTCGCGCGGAACGATTTAGGACGCGTCTGCCAATACGGAAGCGTTAAAGTAACGGAAAACATGATGGTTCACAGATTTTCCCATGTTATGCATATTGTGTCGCGTGTGGAAGGATATCTTGACGGCGATAAAAATTGTATCGACGCACTTAAAGCAAGTTTCCCGGCTGGAACAGTTTCAGGCGCGCCGAAGATTAGAGCAATACAGCTTTTAAACGAATACGAAAACTTACGGCGCGGAATTTATGCCGGCGCTGTCGGATACATCGACTTCAAAGGAAATCTTGATATGTGCATTGCTATCAGAACATTATTTGCAAAAGGGAAAAAGATTTATTGGCAGGCAGGCGCGGGCCTTGTTGCCGATAGCAAACCCGAATTAGAACTCAAAGAAATCAATAACAAATCGGCTGCATTGGTTAACGCCATAAAATATGCAGAGGTAATAAATGAGAATATTAATAATTGATAATTACGATTCATTCACGTTTAATCTTGTCCAGCTCGTTGGCAGGTTAACCGGCAGTGTAATTGTCAAGCGGAACGACAGAACATCCCTCGAAGAAATTGATTTGTTAAAACCAGATAAGATAATTGTTTCGCCCGGACCCGGTAAGCCGGAAGATTCAAAAATGTCGCTCGATGTTATCAAAGAGTACGGGAAAACTATTTGTGTGCTGGGTGTCTGTCTGGGTCATCAAGGAATTGGAATTGTTTTTGGCGGAAAAATTATTAAAGCTCCGGCTCTAATGCACGGTAAAACTTCGCAAGTAATTCATGACGGGAAAAATATTTATAAGCATGTTCCTCAAAGGTTTAACGGCGGAAGATATCACTCTCTTGTAATCGATCGCGATTCTCTGCCCGACGAGCTAATAATAACATCGGAAACCGAAGACGGAGTAATTATGGGAGTCCGGCACAAAAAATATTCCGTTGAAGGGGTTCAGTTTCATCCTGAATCTATACTAACTCCCGAAGGAGAAAAAATAATTAAAAACTGGTTGGCGCTATGAAAGAATTTCTTGAAAAAATAATTGAAGGCAATAACCTTTCGTTCGATGAAGCTTACAAGGTGATGTACGCTGTAATGAGCGGTGAAGAGAACAATTCAAGGATTGCATCGCTGCTAACGGCTTTGAAAATGAAGAAGGAAACACCGGAAGAAGTGGCGGGATTTGTAAAAGCAATGCGGGAAAAAGTGATCAGGATAAAATGTGATGATGAAAATGTAATCGACGTTTGCGGAACAGGGGGCGATGGATCCGGCTCGTTCAACATTTCGACCGCAGTTGCTTTTGTTGCCGCAGGAGCCGGTGTAAAAGTTGCAAAGCATGGCAACCGCTCAATTTCAAGCAAGAGCGGAAGCTCCGACGTTCTTCATGAACTCGGCGTTGATGTTCAGCTTTCACCCGAACTTTCGGAAAAAGCATTGAATGAAATCGGAATTGCATTTCTTTTCGCGCCGCTTTATCACCCGGCAATGAAACATGTTGCACCAATTAGAAAGGAACTTGAGTTCAGATCTATATTCAATATTCTTGGTCCGCTAACTAATCCAGCAACTACCAGGAGGCAACTGATAGGAACATTTAATGATTCGACAGCGGAGCTGATGTCGGCGGCTGTAAAATTTCTCGATATGGAAAAAGTTTGCTTTCTATGTACAAACAATTCGTTTGATGAAGTGAGCTTAACGCATCCAACAAATGTGGTTGAAACGGTCGGAAATAATTCGATGCATCTTTATCAACTCACACATGAATCGTTTGGTTTCCCGAAACTTGAATTAACCGATATTCATGGCGGCACTTCAAAAGAAAATGCAGAAATAATGTATAAAATATTTTCGGGCAAAGAAAAATCGCCCGGATATTTTGTTGTAGCTGCAAATGCTGCATTGGCACTCAAAGTTGCCGGCATGTCAAACGATTTGAAAGAATGTATTGCGATTGCGGAAGAATCTATTCAATCCGGCAATACCATGAAGAAACTTCTGGCTTTAAAGGAGTTTGGAGAAAAAAATAAGTGAACTTCCTTCAGAAAATATTGGAAGTGAAGAAAGAAGAAGTCGCCGAACTTCACCAAAATTTTACCCGGGAAAGGTTTCGAAGTACAGAAATGTTCGGCAGGAAGAAACTTGGTTTGGAACAGGCGCTGTGTTCGAAAAATAAAATTAACATCATTGCGGAAATCAAAAAGGCGAGCCCATCGAAAGGAATACTAAAAACAGACTTTGATCAGATAAAAATTGCAAAAACATATATGAGCTGCGGCGCCGGTGCAATTTCGGTTTTAACCGACAAACAATTTTTCCAAAGCAGTATATCATTTCTGAGAGACATTGCCGGATTCAAAACAATTCCATTGCTGAGGAAAGATTTTATTATAGATGAGTTTCAAATTCTTGAGGCAAAAGCGAACGGCGCCGATGCAATTTTATTAATTGCCGAAGCGTTATCAAAACAACAGATTAGCGAGCTCTCGCTCATAGCAGCCGAAAACAATCTGGAGGTTCTTCTGGAAATTCATTCTCCTAAACAATTGGAGAAGATTGATTTTGCCCGCAATAAAATTATTGGAATCAATAACCGCGATCTGCAAACTTTTAATGTTGATATCGGGACGACAAAAGAAGCAGTAAAGCAACTTCCGAAAAATATAATTATCGTTTCGGAAAGCGGCATCAATTCGAAGTCGAAACTGGATCAAATAAAAAAAATGAATGTGAATGCTGTTCTGGTGGGCGAACATTTTATGAGATCAAACAATATCGAAATGTCGATAAAACAATTTTTAGACTGGTGCAAATATGAGAATTAAAATCTGTGGAATTACCAATATTGAAGATGCTTTGCTGTGCTGTGAATATGGTGTTGATGCAATCGGATTCATTTTCTACGAAAAAAGCAAACGGTATATTTCTTTTGATCATGCCGGATCAATTTCGAAAAAATTGCCGCCGTTTGTTTTCAAAGTCGGTGTGTTTGTAAATGAAGAATATGAAAGAGTCAACCAGGCTGTTAAACATGCCGGACTAAATGCCGTTCAGTTACATGGCGATGAACCGTTAGAGTACGTTGTAAAAATAAATTATCATGTAATCAAATCATTCCGCATCAGCAACAATTTTGACTGGAAAACGATCGACGCTTTTAAGAATTGTGACATACTGCTCGACACGTTTTTGCCCGATCAAATTGGCGGAACCGGAAGGTCATTCGGCTGGAAGCAAATTCCGGAAGAACTGAGAAACAGAATTATTCTTTCCGGCGGAATAACAATCGACAAGCTTGAATTCATTTTTGAAAAAATAAAACCTGCAGCTATCGATCTTGCGTCTTCTCTGGAATTCTTACCGGGCAGAAAAGACAAACAAAAAGTAATTGAATTTCTAAAACGTTTTAACGAATTAAGGAGCAAACAATGCTGATAATTATGGGGCTCGAATCTCCACGGGACGATATAAATAGAGTAAAAGAAAAAATTGCCGCACTTAATTGCACACCGCATGAAATTCCCGGTAGTTCAAAACTTGCTATCGGCATAACAGGACCAACCCATTTGCTGAAGGAAGAAGATTTTCAAATGATGCATTCGGTCCAGGAAGTTGTGCGCGTTACAAAAAAATTCAAACTCGTAAGCCGTCAGATGAAAAATAATAACACAATAATTGATTTCGGCGGAAGCGCTATTGGCGGCAAAGAACTTTTTATAATTGCAGGCCCATGTTCGGTCGAAAGCCGCGAGCAAACATTTGAAATTGCCGGACAGTTGAAAGAAATGGGAATAAATTTTTTCCGTGCGGGAGCTTACAAACCGCGATCGAGCCCTTACACTTTTCAAGGGTTGAAAGAAAAAGGTCTGGAAATTTTGCAAGAGGTAAAAGAAAAATTCGATTTGAAAATAGTTACCGAGGTGATGAACTCGCAGTCTCTCAAGCATATCTGCGAGGTTGCCGATATTATTCAGATTGGCGCACGGAACATGCAGAACTATTCATTGCTGGAAGAAACCGGTGCAATGCAGAAACCGGTTCTGCTGAAACGGGGTATGTCTGCAACAGTTGAAGACCTTTTGCTTAGCGCCGAGTACATTGCCGCACGAAGTAATTATAACATTATTCTTTGTGAAAGAGGAATCAGAACGTTCGAAACGTCAACGCGCAATACGCTGGACCTTAACGCGATTCCCGTGATTAAACAATGGTCGCATCTGCCGGTAATTGTTGATCCATCACATGGCGTTGGCATATGGGACAAGGTTCCGCAGATGTCTCTGGCAGCAATCGCTTGCGGAGCCGATGGTTTGATGATTGAAGTTCATAACAATCCGGAGAATGCTTTGTCGGATGGATATCAATCGCTAACACCGAAAAAATTTAAGGAGCTGCTAAACAAGTTGAATGAAATAGCTCCGGTTGCAAACAAGGAATTGAAATTATATGAAAATGCAAACAGCTTATAATTTTCCCGATGCAAAAGGAAAGTACGGAATTTACGGCGGCAAGTTTGTGCCGGAAATTTTGATATCTGCTCTTGATGAACTGGAAAAACTTTACCGCACATTAAGAGAAGAAAAGGAATTTCTGAACGACCTCGATTCATTGCAGAAAGAATATAATGGAAGACCGACTCCGCTCACTTTTGCAAAACGACTTACGGATCATTTCGGAAAAGCAAAAATTTATTTGAAGCGGGAAGATTTATGTCACACCGGCGCACACAAATTAAATAATGCTCTCGGACAAATTCTTCTTGCTAAAAAACTTGGTAAGATAAGAATCATTGCCGAAACCGGCGCGGGGCAGCATGGTGTTGCAACAGCAACTGTGTGTGCAAAGTTCGGTTTGAAGTGTGTTGTCTATATGGGCGAGGTCGATATCGAACGACAAAAATTAAATGTTTTCAGAATGAAAATGCTCGGCGCCGAAATTGTTCCGGTTAAATCTGGTAGCAAAACTTTGAAAGATGCCACCAACGAAGCAATCCGCGATTGGGTTACAAATGTTTCGGACACACATTACATAATCGGTTCTGTTGTTGGTCCGCATCCGTATCCAATGATCGTGCGCGATTTTCAATCGGTGATTGGCAACGAAACAAAAGAACAAATTCAAAATTCTGAAAAACGTTTACCGGATTATATTGTTGCGTGTGTCGGCGGCGGCTCGAACGCGATTGGAATTTTTTATCCTTTTATCAATTATAAAAACATAAACCTTATTGGGGTCGAAGCTGCGGGATACGGACTCGATTCCGGTAAACATTGTGCAACGTTAACGCTTGGCGAGCCGGGGGTTTTTCAAGGAATGAAAACTTATCTGCTTCAAGACGGGTTCGGGCAAATTTCAGAAGTACACTCTATTTCTGCAGGACTTGATTATCCCGGCGTTGGACCCGAGCACAGTTTACTGAAAGACATTGAACGCGTGCAATATACTTCAGTAACCGATCGGGAGGCACTCGATGCAACGCTTCTACTATCGAAATTAGAAGGAATTCTTCCGGCGCTTGAAACTGCTCACGCAATAGCTTACCTCAACAAATTGATACCGGAGACAAACAAAAATGAAATTGTTGTGATTAACATCAGCGGTAGAGGAGACAAGGATTTGAACACAATTATAAACGAGATTGGCGATAAAATTTTATGAACAGGATTGCAGACTGTTTACATCAAACAAATGATTCCGGAAAGAAAGCTCTTTCGATTTTTTTAACAGCCGGATTTCCGTCAAAAAAAAATTTTATTGAACTTGCTATGAACGTTTTAAATAGCGGTGCCGATATGCTTGAAATCGGAATTCCGTTTTCAGATCCTCTGGCAGACGGGCAGGTAATTCAGTCATCGTCTCAAACAGCGCTTGAAAACGGCGTTTCTATCAAAGATGTTTTTAGTTACTGCGAAGAGATTGGTTCGAAAACTGATAAACCGCTAATACTGATGGGTTATGCAAATCCTATTTTGAAATACGGTATCAAAAATCTTTGCGCGGATGCCAGATCTTGCGGCATTGCCGGATTAATTATCCCCGATGTTCCCCTTGAAGAATATGAATCTTTCTATAACGATGATTTTAAGAACTTTGAAAAAATTCTTTTGACAACCCCGACTTCTTCCGATGCCCGGATTCAAGAAATCGATTTGCGAAGTCAAGGATTTGTTTACTGTGTGAGCGTTACGGGTACAACAGGAATCAAAAATAATTTTGATGAAAGCGTTCTGAAAAATTTGGAACGAACGTATTCTATAGTTAACAAAAATAAAATGCTGATCGGCTTTGGAATTTCAACTCCGGAAAACGTTAGAACATTCCTGCCGCACTGCGACGGAGTTATTGTTGGTAGCGCAGTAATAAAAAAAATTATTGAAACAAAAACAATTTCCGGAATCGGAGAGTTTGTAAAATCTTTAAGCAAGGCATGTGTCTGTTAGCAAGACCGTCGCATAACTGATGTTACGCAAGGTTTGGGCTTAATAGACTATTCCGGAACATACCCCTTCTAACTATTTTTTCGGAACCGATCTTAAAAATCCGCCGAAGCTCATAACTTCTTCAAGACGGCAAGACCAAACCAATTCATCGTTATGAACCGTAATATCGGGACATCCGTCGCACATGCTTTGTCTTCCGTCCGGCATAAAATCCACCGGCTGAATAAACATGATTGTTTGCAGATGAGCTCTTTTAAAAATTCTGAAAGGGTTTTTCATCATGTTGCCGAGAGCTTCCCGTATCTTCTTGTCAAACGGCCATAACAGAAGCATTGTAGCGCGCCCCATCCTTGCAGTTGAAGGCGAAGCATAAGAAAGATATTTACCTTTAACAAAATGATGCGTGCTCATTACCAATTCAAGAAACTTGGGGCCGAGGTAACCATAAATTTTCTTTTTCGTACCGACGCGCTCTGTAAGAAGCCATTTGAACGAATCAACTTTTTCGGTTCCGTTTAAATATGCTGCGGGCGTAAACTCGGGAAATTGTTCGCGTACTTTCACAACTATATCGGTAGAGAGAATATCCACTCTTCTGTTTTTATCTGTATGATAAGCAATTGTTTGCCAATCGATTTTTTGTCCACCGGCATACCAATCAAAAGGCATTGCAGGAACAATGTAACGGAAAGCGATGAAAACCATAGTATGAACGATATCAATATTTTTGTGTGCCCAGTCAATCATTCCCGGAACATATTGAAGCGTATCTTCGTAAACGGTTGAATTAAACGAGCATGCAATTCCGCCGGCATCGGCAAGCATGCGCGCGTATTTGTAGCGAAGTTCATTCAGTTCCAATTCGTTTTTACCTTTCCATTCACCCCCGCGTCCCTGTTTGCTGTCAATATGAAATGTGAATCCGTATACGCCGGCTTTTTTCAATTCCATCAAAAAATCTTTTTTGAGAGCAAACCCGTTTGTGTTTATGATAGGTTTTAAGCCGCGGTGTTTAATATCCCGAACAATATCAATTATTTGTGGATGAAGAAGCGGGTCTCCTCCAGCGATCGAGATACAGTCGGAATTCCGTTTCTGTTGAAATATATCCAGCTCATGTTTTACTGTCTCAAGCGATTTATGCGAATCCTTCTGATTTTCTCTGTAACAGCCGTCGCATGAAAGATTACACATGGAAGTTGGTTCGAGCCAGGAAATAGCGTTATCTGACAAAGTCCAGGGAAGACGGTAAAGATCCAGATGATTGATTACTTTATTTGACATAGTTAATCCACGTTTATTTTTATTTAAAAATTTTTTGAGATCAGATTGCAACAAAAATTTATATACACGCACAGCAAGTCGGGTGTATACCTGCAACCTAAAACTTTTTGCAAATGTACAAAAAAGAAAAAAGTAAATAAAAGCGATTTCTTATCTACACGGAAAATAATTTATCCGGAATATTCATTTTTGACAAAAAAGATGAGATAATAGAAAGTATCTATTCTTTAGAACCGATTAAAAGTGTAAAACCGTAAGCGGTGTTTTTTCTTTCAATTTTTTTGATGCCCGCTTTTTCCATCCAGTATTTCATCTCGTTTTCAGTATAAGTATCGCCGCTCTGGGTGCCGACGAGCATGTTCAGTGCAAAAAAGGCGCCGTCTGCAGGCTCGGTGCGGTCTTCATTCATTACCCAGTCTTTGATTATAATTTGCCCGTTATTGTTTAATGCATGGTAACATTTTCTGATGAGCTCCAAATTCTCTTCGTAACTGTTGATGTGAACAATTGCAGAAAGAAATATCAAGTCGTAGTCTTTTCCAAAATCGTCTTTCAAATAACTTCCGCTTAGAAAAGAAATTTTATCGGCAAGGTTTTCTTGCGCAACATATTTTTTTGTGATTGGAATAGTACCGGGCAGATCAAAAATAGTTGCTGACATTTGAGGGTTCTGTTTAATGAATTCCATCGCGAACGTGCCCGACCCGCCGCCAAGGTCGAGCATCCGTTTAACATTTACAAGGTCGAGCATCATCGCTAAAATTTTTGCTTCTTTAACTCCGTGATAATGCATGGCCGCAAGAAATGCCTC
>CAZQQC010000008.1:0-46136 GCA_964595365.1 uncultured Melioribacter sp. | reverse complement strand
CCGGTAACGTGTTTCAATATTTGAACCACGGTTCCAGATGCCAGGACTGTTTGCACAATTTGACTTGCTGTTCTAACGGCACGCGAATCATTGCTGATTAAACCGTAGGCTGCAAATATTGTTGCTAAGCCGAATTGTGTTCTGCCGTCGCCAAAGTTAGTCCAGAATTCATCAAACTTTGTTGCAAATAAATTTGCGTCGTGATTTTTGCGAATAACCCGCCAAACTTTATCATCGGTAGCAATTGTAGCAGCGGTAGTAGCTGCAACCGTTAAATAAAGCGGGATCTTATTCTCTCTGAATGTTACCGCGAAATATTTTGACCAGTCGCCGGGAATATTAGTAATCATCTCGTACCACTTCGGCATTTTGTAAACCGGTTTGGACGTGGCTCCGGATGAATCTTTTTTTCCGACGGCAACCAATGTAGAATCCTTCTGCACGGGTTTATCACTCTGACCGAATAATTCTGTTGTACTTTTTATAAACAAAAATATTATGCAAACAAAAATTAAAGAACGAAACATCAATTCCTCCTCTCGATTATAGTTTAGTTGCATTATAGAAAATCATCGCGGTATTCGTAAATACAAAGAATCTCTTTTCTCTTTTCTGAAAGTATAATTTCCTTTTACCTTTCTTGCCAGACCGCGGACATTTGTGTTAGGAAAAACCGCAATTCTTCTAATTTGTTGCAGATCTTCGTGCAACCCGGGCGGGGCTTTATCTGAAGCAAAAGAGTATTTATAGCCGGTATTTTTTGCCAGCTTCTTAATCCAATCGTTACAATTTCCATACGGGTATGCAATAGACTTAATTTCAAACCCCAGTTTATCTTCCAACATTTTTTTTGATTCACGCAGTTCCTTTTCAGCTTCGCCCAAATTTACTTTTGTGAGGTCGCAGTGGCTAAGAGTATGGGAACCAACCTCAATTCCATATTTATGCATTTCTTTTATCTGGTTCGTATTCAACATCCGAGCTTGAGGTTCCTTTTCATCCCAGGAATTTGTTTCAAGATTTGCAACCGTAAACACAGTTGCCGAGTAACCGTATTTTTTTAAGATAGGAAATGCATACAAATAATTATCCTCGTAACCGTCGTCAAATGTGATGATAACAAATTTTCCTTTTCTGTTTTCACGCTTAATCTGGAGCGCCCCGGCAAATGAAACGGTTTGAAATCCGTTTGATTTAAGATAGTGCATGTGTTCATCGAACATTTTCGCAGTAACATAGATGCCGTGCTTGCCTGCCTGGCTTAAATCTTTTATAACACGATGATAATAAATGATTGGTATTTCCCTTTTGTAATATCGAACAAGCACACTTTGAAAGATGAACTCTAAACGTTGAACAATTCTGTTTTCGTCACATTCGAATTTAATTCTTTCGTAAAGAGCGGAATCAAACTCCGGAAAAGTTAGTGCGCGAAGAACATCGGTGTAGATTCTATCGAAATCGAAAATCTTTTCAGTCTCGTTCATATCGCCGAAGTTTGTTTCCAGAGCAAACTGAATATTCTCTCTGGTAACTAATCCAATCGAGCAAGCTTCGCCTACGGCAACCAAATTTCTTTTATGAAGGAGCGCTTCGATTGCAATTCTACCCGAACCGATTACAACAGTCGAATCATTTATTAATTCTTCCAAATCCCGAACAAATCCGGTAAATTCAATTTTATCCTGAAACTTCTTAAATTTTTCGGGTATTGTTTGACCGCCGACAACCCGGATCTTAACTTCTTTCAGCTCACCGGAATTTTCTATTTTATCATAAAGGAAATCGAGCAGCCTGTATGCAAGATCACCTTTGGGACCCGAGAGTCTGCCGATTAACGAAACCGTTTTCTGTTTTGGTATGCCGGAAAGAATCTGCGAACAAATTTTGAATCCGTTACGAAGAACTTCAACATTATGACGCTGCAAGTGAAATATTTCTAAAAGCTGCTGTTCAAGTTTTTCGCAAACGGTTATCGTATAATTGCCGTAACAACGAAATAATTTTCTTGAAAAAAAGGTTGCCTGCCTCCCGTGAACAAAAACAATCAGTGGAACTCTTGCTATCAAGCATGCTACTCTTGAAACCCACGCGCTTGCCCTTGAATGTGCATTCACAATGTGAATATCATTTTTCTTTATAAACTTGATTAACCAAATTGTGTTTTTAATTCTATTCGTAAAAGACCTTTTTGAGAGCGGTGTTGCAATGTAAACGGCTTTAGTTTTGTATGCTGTAGTTAAAGTATCGGAAGTTATGAACACTTTGTGACCGAACTCGAGCAACTTATTGGCAACGGAAACCGAATAAATTTCGGCACCGGTAACTTCAAGCTGAGAAAGCGTCATTAAAATGTTCATTGGCACTACTCTTTTAAGATCATTTACACTGCTCAATTGTTGTACATATGCTATCCGGAGTATCGCGGTAATAAATGTATGTAGGAAAATCCACGTGAGCAGTTTTGAATTTTTTTTGGACTCTTTCAAAAAAATCGGAATCGTCGCTGTAATAAATATTTCTGAATCCGCCAAGTTCCAGGAAAACTTTTTTCTTGCCAAAAAATGTTCCGCCGATAGTGCACTCCGACAGATGAATATTTTTCGTGAGGTCATTTTTATCCTTAACAAAAGGATTGCCGATGATCTCAACACCGCCGTGAATAAAATCAATTGCCGGATTCTTTTCCATAAACTCGATGCGGAGTTTAAGGTGATCGGGTTGGTATTCGTCATCGCTCCCAATAAAGGCAAGATACTCCCCGCACGAAGCAAGAACACCTGCATTTGTAGAAAGGGCCTGCTTGCGGTTCGAATGTTTCAGATACCTGATGTTTTCGAAACGGGAAATGTAACCGTTGACAACGTTGAATGAGCCGTCGCTGCTTCCGTCATCAACAATTAGAAGTTCCCACTCTGTAAAGGTTTGTTTCAAAACAGAATTGATGGAACGGTTCAAATAACCTTCGCGGTTGAAAGTCGGCATAATAATAGACACAACCGGCTTAATCGATTTATAAATTTGCACTTTTGATCCCGAGAGTTTACAATACCAAATATAGTTTTTTATTGTTTTATTTTTTATTTAATTTCAAAACCATTTTCGATTATAAAGCGGCATAATTTTATGAGTTCCCGTGAACAGAAAACATATTTTGAAACGCTGCAGCGTTACATTAAAAAGTTTGATGCAAAAGAACTGGGCGATTACAAAATGCTTTTGAAACGCCACAAAGATGATGAGGATCTGGATAAACTGTCTATGCAGCGGCTCAAAACTCTTTATGAAAAGTATCACGTGAACCGGGAAAGAAAAAATTATGATCGGTACTTTACAAAGCCTGCACAGCCCGATACCGATAATTAGCGCGGCAAATCGATAACATTGTTTCCGATGGATTCAAAATGAAGATACTTGTAATAGCTCTTTCGGGTATAGGTGATGCGTTGATGTTTACGCCTTCGCTTGTTAAAATACGGGATGACATTCCTTCTGCCAATATCGATGCGCTTGTTATGTTCAAAGGCGTAAAAGATATTTACGATAAGCTTCCGCAAATTTCAGAAACAAAATATTTCGACTTTCTCAACAGATCCTACATGCAAGCTTTTTTATACGTCATGGGTTTAAGAAAGAAGTACGACGTAACAATCAATGTGTATCCTTCCAACAGAAAAGAATATAACTTAATCGGCTGGTTAATAGGCGCACCGAATCGCATTGCAGTTAAGTATCTACGCAAAGATTTCGCAAATCTCGGATTCTTGAGCAATATCAGAATTGAAGAAAATGATAACCTTCACAATGTTGAAGAGAACATCAAATTGTGCGAAAGACTTTCGAAGATCGAACAAAAAAATATTCAGCCTTTACAGCTTAATCTCGGGAAGGACGATTTAGAATTTGCCGAACAATTTTTGAAAGAAAAAAGAATCAACAACGAATCGGCGGTGATCGGTTTTCATCCGGGATCTTCAACTCTAAAAAATCATGAAAAAAGACGGTGGGAAGTTTCAAAGTTTGCAGCCCTAGGCAAAAAACTAATTGCCGATTACGATGCAAAGATACTCGTATTCGGAGGCGAAGATGAAAAAACGCTGAAAGAATTGGTAGTAGAAAAAATTAATTCGGATTCTGCGCTAACGGTAAATACCGTATCAATTAACCAAACTGCAGCGGTGATGAAACGATGCAATGTTTTTGTATCCAACGATTCAAGTCTTATGCATGTTGCCGCTGCGTTAAAATTAAAAGTGGTTGCCCTGATAGGTCCCACTAACAAAAACTACATCTATCCGTGGCAAACCGATTACAAAATTGCATCTTTGAATTTGGATTGTTCGCCCTGTTTTTATTATTCGCCCAAACCTCTCACGTGCACACGTCACGATTTGAAATTCAAATGCATAAAGGATTTATCTGCCGAATTTGTGTACGGGAATGTGAAAGAATTTTTATCGGGAGGAAAAGGACCGAAGTGACGAGATAATGTAATCCGCGCACTCGTCAACATCACTAAAACATTTTATTAGACCGGTTCTTCGTTTTTCTTTCATTATCTGTTCTTCCATCAAATCTACGACTCTTTTCCACAATGAACTATGACACGCGAACGGTTTTACTGGAATCATGTTTTTGTTCATGTATTCCCATACAAGAGCCAGTTCAAGTAATGTTCCTGTTCCGCCTTGAAGAACAACGTATGCATCGCCTATCTCAATTAATTTTTTCAATCGATCGAAAAGAGTATGGCAGACAATTTCGTGTGAAAGATATTTGCTTGCGCGAGCATTGTATATGTCCAGGGTAACGCCAACAGCTTCGGCGCCACCTTCGCTTGCGCCTTTTGAAACTGCATCCATTATACCTTGAAAGCCGCCGCTGCAAACATTAATATTATTTTGTGCAAGCTTTCTGCCCAATCGAAATGCATACTCGTATTCTGCATCGCAGGGCTGCGGTATCGAACTTCCGAAAACAGTTACAAATTTTTTCTTCATAATAGATCCGGAATTTTCGGCTTGCCAGCATCTGCCAGGGTTGAATAAATTAGACTTGCCCGGCTTAGAGTGCCTGAATTGAATTCATTTACAATTATGTATTTAGTTTTCAATCACAACAGTGTAATAATAAACGCCGGGGCACTTCGGAACGATCATTCCTTTTTCCTTCCTCCATTTACGTAACGATGCAGGAGAACTGGTTTTTCATTTCATTGGCCCATCAATTGTATAATAACTTTTCTTTTTCGTGAGCGGTTGTCAAAATCAACCAGCACTATTTGCTGCCAGGTACCCAACATCAATTTAGAATTTGAGAAGGGAACGGTAAGCGAAGCTCCTTGAAGCGATGAACGAATATGGGAAAAACCATTTGCATCATCCCAGGTTTCATTATGAGCGTAGCTGGCATTTGAAGGAATTAACTTTTCAAAAAATTGCGGATAATCTTTAAGCAAACCGGATTCGTATTCAATAGTTGTTACACCTGCAGTTGCACCGGGCACAAATACAAGAGCGTTTCCTTCCTTCAAGCCGTTTCCGCTGATAACTTTCTGTACCTCGTGAGTAATGTCGATTATATCGCAATATCCCTTAGTCCCGATCAAAATCGTATTTGTTTTGATTTGCATATCACACACATTTTTGTTGTGTAAATTATCAAATGACTTGTGCTAACGCAAACATTCCAGCTTCTCGACAAATTTTCACGCTTAGAAAATATCTGTCCAAAACGTTTCCCATTTATTCAAATAAGTTGTTTAATAGCACACCTTACACAAGGTTTGATCTTCAATAAAAAAAAATAACTGTAAAACAAGTATTATCTCTAAAACAACAAGAATTTGTTTGTCAAACCCAAACCTTGTGTGACATCAGTTAATAGTTAATAATTACAGCAACAAAAAAATTCTTCGGCTTCTATTTGTCTAATTGAAAAAAATTTGAAAACAGTCCGCTTTATAAATTTTATTATTCATCTTAAAAAAGTTGGGACAGAAACGAGTTAAAATTCGAAACTCACTTTAGATTTTCCTAAATTTGCGCTCGAAATTTTATCATCCAACCAATTAGGAATCTATATGACAACCGGTGATTATATTGAACTGGAAGAAAAGTATGGTGCACATAATTACCATCCGCTCAATGTAGTAATAGAGAGAGCAGAAGGTGTGTGGGTTTATGATGTTGAGGGTAAAAAATATCTTGATTGCCTTGCTGCTTATTCTGCCGTTAATCAGGGTCATTGCCACCGGCGTATTGTGAACGCGCTGAAAAGCCAATCCGAAAAAGTTACGCTGACTTCACGCGCTTTCAGAAACAGTCAGTTACCGTTGCTATACAAAGAGTTGAGCGATCTAACAGGATATGAAATGTCGCTGCCAATGAATTCCGGTGCAGAAGCTGTTGAAACCGCATTGAAAGCTGCACGCAAGTGGGGATACAAAGTAAAAGGTGTGGATGAGGATAAAGCCGAGATCATCACCTGCTCAAACAATTTTGCCGGAAGAACAATTTCGATAATCAGTTTTTCTACCGAAGCACAGTACCGCGATGGATTCGGACCGTTCACACCGGGCTTTAAAATTGTAGAATACGGTAATGCCAAAGCAATGGAAGAAGCAATTACACATAACACAATTGCATTTCTTGTAGAACCTATTCAAGGTGAAGGCGGTGTTGTTGTTCCTCCGGATGGTTATTTAAAATCTACTTTCGATATCTGCAAGAAAAATAAAATACTTTTTCTTGCCGATGAAATTCAATGCGGGCTCGGCCGCAGCGGAAAATTATTTGCATTCATGTATGAAGGAATTAAACCGGACGCCGTAATAATTGGCAAAGCTTTATCCGGCGGCTGCTACCCGGTATCGGCTGTGCTATCGAACAAGGAACTGCTTGGAGTGTTTAAGCCAGGAGATCACGGTTCAACATTCGGCGGAAATCCACTTGGTGCTGCCGTTGCAAGAGAATCGTTAAAAGTTTTGGTTGAAGAAAAACTAATCGAAAAATCGTTTGAGCTTGGAAATTACTTTATAGGTGAACTAAGAAAAATAAATTCTCCGCACGTTAAAGAAGTTAGAGGAAAAGGATTATTCATCGGAGTGGAATTGAAACCCGAGGCAAAAGGCGCAAGAAGATTTTGTGAAGCTTTAATGAAAAAAGGAATTCTGTGCAAAGAGACTCATGAGAATGTAATCAGATTTGCGCCGCCGCTCGTAATAAAGAAAGAGGAAATTGATTGGGCTTTAACTCACATCCGCGAAGTCCTGACGCTGAGTTAAACCGAAGCGTTCTGATGCTTGCTGAATGTTCGACCAAGCTCACGCGAAGGCTCATTGAAATCTCACAGATGTCTAGTTGAAGCATCGTGATGCTGAGTTGTCCTGATGTTAAGCGGCTAGACCGGGCAATGCGGAAGAGAACCTTTTTAATTTCTGGGTGGCATGTTCAGCCACTGATCGATAGTTATTTTCAGAAAATGAATATTAATGGGCTTGGCAATGTAATCATCCATTCCGGATGCAAGGCATTTTTCTCTATCTTTCATACTCGAATGCGCCGTTACAGCAATTATAGGCACCTTTGAAAACTTTCCTTGCAGTTCGCGAATTTTTTTGGTTGCAGTTATTCCATCCATATCGGTCATTTCTACATCCATTAAAACTAAATTAAACGATCCCGTCTTGACAGCATCAATAGCTTCCTGACCGCTTGATACTGCCTCTACATCGTAGCCTACTTCTCTTAAAATTTTTACTTCAAGATTTTGACTGATCGGATTATCCTCAACAAGCAGAACCCTTCTTCTCGTAACAAAATCAGTTTTGGCGGTTGTTTCAGATGCAGCCTTATCATCAGCATTCAAAGCAGGCTCTTCTACTTTATCTGCTTCGGTTTCCTCCTCTTTTCCAATTTCTGCACCTGGAAATAGTTTTAACTTAACGGCAAATGTAAACTTGCTTCCAAAACCGATTTTGCTTTCAACATTAATTTCACCGTGCATCAAACGAACAAATTCTTTGGAAATAACCAAACCGAGTCCTGTTCCTTCTTTACTGCCCTTCTTGCTTTTAACCTGAACATACGGTTCAAACAGCATGGAAAGTTTATCGCTCGGTATTCCCTGTCCGGTATCTTCAACAGAAGTGGATATTTCAACGTAAGAAGTCGATATCGCTTTTTCTTTTACGGTAACAATTATCTTACCATGATCGGTATATTTTGCAGCATTGCTGAGAAGATTAATTATGATTTGACGGTAACGCGTTGGATCTCCAAAAACTTTCGGCGGAATTTTTTCGTCAACAAAATTTTCGACCAGTAGACCTTTAGACTTTACAGCAGGAGTAATTATCGATAAAGCTTTTTCAACTTCTTCTTTAATATTGAAGTCAACTTCATCCAGGTCCATTCTGCCAGCTTCAATTTTAGAAATATCCAGAATGTTGTTGATAATATCGAGTAATGATTCGGATGCAACTCTGGCATCGCGGGCAAAATTTTTAAGTTCTGCGTCGTCTTCTATCATATCGTTTTCAATCAGTGTCAGAAATCCCATTATAGAGTTCATAGGGGTGCGCACTTCGTGGCTCATATTAGCAAGAAATTTCGATTTGAAACTGCTTTCCTGCTGTGCTTTGTTTGCCGCTGTAACCGCTTTCATCTTTTCAACGCGCAATGCGTCAAGCGCTTTTTGTTTCTCGGTTTCAGCCTGTAGCTGCTGCGTAATATCCTGCAAACTTCCTTCGTAAATAAGCACAGGTTCATCTTCATTGGTACGAACATTAACACGTACAATTAACTCCGAACCGTCTTTCTTTTTTAACGATACTCTATAATTTCTAACCTTGCCTTGTTTCTCTAAAAGTTTGTTGAGTAACTCCCAATCGCTTTTTCTTTTAAAAATATCATCCGCAATTGTAAGTTTTTTCATTTCCTCTTCGCTCGAAAAACCGAGCATCTTTATTATTGCAGGATTAAGAGTTAAAAATTTTCCTTCCCTATTGAACTGAAAAATTCCTTCTGCCGAGTTTTCAAAAATATTTCTAAATTTTTTCTCGGAGAGAGAGACTTCAAAATTTTTGAAAACCGCTTCCTGCCTTAACCGATAGTTTATATAGCTTGCAACAATAGCCATTATGCTGATCACCAAAACCAGAACTATGGATTCCACCAGGTTGGGAAGTAAGAATATTTCCTTGCTGTTGAATATGATAGAAACAGCGAACACAAAATTATAATAGATAGCAACGACTATTTGGTTTGCAACATCCCAGCTAAGAAATAAAGCTGCGGTAAAGATTAATAAGCTGATTATATGAGAATTAAAAATCAGCGTTTTCGGAATCAAATAAATCATAACGCCGAACGAACAAATTATCGACAGCAGGAGAATGTGAATCAGTATAACCGGATGTTTTTTACCAAATAATGTGCTGGAAATAACCAGCAGAAAGAAAGCAATCAGGATTGCGGTAAGTCTGGATATGTAAATTTCCAAACTGTAATGTGCAAAAAAGCGGACTTCAAAAATCAACGCTACCAATCCGGAGACTGCAGTGAATTTTGCCAGCGCCTGAAAAGGCGCAATAAGGTTCTTCTTGCTTTCTTCTTTGAAAAACTGAAAGCTTCTTTCTTCAAGCGTATTTCGTAAGTGAGTATCGGCCGTGGTCTTCTCGCTTTAGTTTAGAATATACTTCGTTTTGAGATGATCTAATATACAACGCAAAAGCTAATCTATGCGTAATTGAAATTAACTCGCTATTATCGTTATTTTTTCGGAGCTTAAATAAAAAAATTTGAATAAATAATCAATTTTTCTTTCGTGTAATGTAAAGGATTGTATGGCAGAATTCTTTTATCAAATCGATGTAAGCTTGTTTTACTTCATAAATCATACGATCTCCAACACTCTCTTCGACAAATTTTTTCCTTTTATTACAGAAGTAAAAAATTGGTACATAGCTTATATCATTCTTTTCCTCTTACTAATAACAAAGGGTGGAAGAACAGGGCGCATAGCTGCAGTGGTTTTTCTTATTCTAATAATTGCCACCGACCAGTTTAGCAGTGCTTTCCTAAAACATTTGATTGGCAGAGTTAGACCTTGCAATGTCTTGTCCGATGTAAGAATTCTGGTTACGTGCACGCAGTCTTTTTCTTTTCCATCTTCTCATGCAGTTAATAATTTTGCCGCAGCAATGTTTTTTTCGAAGATTTACGCAAAGTTCAAATGGGTATTTTTCAGTGTTGCTACTTTGTTGGCTTTATCGCGTCCTTACGTTGGTGTTCATTACCCATCGGACATAATAGGAGGCGCATTGATTGGAACTGTTTCCGGATACATTTTTGCTTTTGCAATGATGAAAATTGATAATTCGCTGAAACAAAAATCAATAAAGATTACAGACAAATATGAAAAGGTTAAATTGAAATAAGAAATAAAAATGAAAACAAAGTTAGACATAGCAAAGAACTGGTTGCCGAGATACACGGCAACAACCCTGGAAGAGTTTGGCGATTATATGCTGCTGACAAATTTTGACAATTATGTTACAAAATTTGCCGAGAAGTTCGGATGCGATATTCGGGGAGAGGGAAGACCGATGCAGACCGCAACAAATTCGTCGGGACTCTCGATTATCAATTTCGGAATTGGTTCTGCAAATGCTGCAACTATTATGGATATTCTAATTGCACGTTCTCCGAAAGCAGTTTTGTTTCTTGGAAAGTGCGGCGGATTAAAACAGTCTACCGAAATCGGTCATTTTATTTTGCCCATAGCTGCAATACGCGGAGAAGGAACCAGTAACGATTATTTTCCTCCGGAAGTACCGGCGCTTCCTTCATTCAAACTTCACAAATTTGTGTCCGATAAAATCATTTCGCACAAGCTGGAGTATAGAACAGGCGTAATCTATACTACCAACCGTCGTTTATGGGAATGGGATGAGAATTTTAAGAAATATTTGAAAACACTTGGTGCAATTGCTATAGATATGGAAACAGCAACCCTATTTATTGTTGGATACAAAAATCAGATTGCACGCGGTGCCCTGCTGCTTGTATCGGATCTGCCAATGATTCCTTCGGGAGTGAAAACCGAAGAGTCGGATCAATCGGTAACTCAAAAATTTGTTGATCTTCATCTTAACATCGGCATTGAAGCGATGACAGAAATTGGTGATAAAGGTGAAAGAATAAAACATTTTACGTTCTAAAGCTGGCTTGATGTTGGGTTAGAACAATGCAAAGATGCAAAAGAATGACTAAACACGGTTAGATTTAAGATTTAAAGAATATTTTTTCGCACTAATTTTACAAATTGCACAGCTTTATTTAGACATCATACAGGAGAAACCTAAATGAAACGATTAATTAGTTTAGCAAAGGTTTTCATAATTCTTATCGCTTTTGGTTATCAAACAAATTACGCCCAACCTAACAACGGGAATACTGTAATGTCTATTCTTAAAAATTTGCTGGAGTTCAGCAAGACAAAAGCATACGACAAAGCCGCAGGTTTAATTGCCTACGAAGGGAATGATAAGAATAGAGTTCATAATGATTCGTTCAATCGATCCGACAAAGAAGAGCTTAATCAGGTAAAAAGAATCTGCAAAAAAATTTCGGCGCTATTAGACTTAAGCAGCAAGTATGAATTTGGAGAAATCAAATCGACCGCTAAAGATGCATATACAATACAAGTTACATTTGTAAGCGGGGAACAAAAACTTGTTACTTCATTCAGCTTCGAAAAAACTGCAAAAGGATTTTTGTTGACAGGTATGAATTGAAAATTTTAGTTAAGACCTCACTTTGCGCATGGTGTGTTCGACCGTGAAAAATTAAAATTTCAAAACGAATATTTTCTCGAAAACAACAAAAATTCGTTTGTCGAGCCCGAACCTTATGTAACATAAGTTAAGCCTTTGGCGTAGCAAGCGGCACTTTTTTGAAACTAACTACGATTCGCTGCCCTTCTTAACCAGCATCACTCCGCCAAGTATTATAACTGCCGCGACAACAATATCAAACGAAATATTCTCGCCCAGCATTAACCAGCCTAATAACAAAGCTATGATCGGATTTATATAAGCGTATGTGGCAACGAATGAAACCGGGAGATGGGCAATTGCATAAATATAAGAAGCATACCCGATCAATGAACCGAAAATAACCAGGTAAACAAATGCAGTTAAACTTCCGGAAGTAAATCTTAATTGCGAACCCTCGCCTAAAACTGCAGCTACAATGGTTAAAACAATTCCAGCAATTATCATTTCAATTGCAGCGCCCATTAAAGGGTGAGCGGTTATTTTTTTACGCTGGGAATAAACCGACCCTGCGGACCAACCAATAACAGCAATCATCAAGCCGGCAATGCCTGCCAAATCATTAGAATTAAACAAACCTTTAATGTTAACACCAAAGATCAGCAAAACGCCGGCTAAACCTAAAACCAATCCTTCTGCTGTCTTAAAATTAATTCTTTTTCCATGAGGTATAGCCGATTCAATTCCAACAATCCAGAAAGGAACAGTTGTAATCAATAATGCAGTTAATCCGCTGGGAATATACTGCTCACCAAATACAACCAGCCCGTTACCAATACCCAACAATGCAAGTCCTACAATGGCAAGATGAAGCCACTCCTTTTTCTTAGGCAATTTGTAGCCTTGCAATCGGAGAAACAAAAACAAAATCGGTCCGGCAATCAGCCATCTGAGTCCGGCAAAAAGCACGGGCGGCAGATCTTTTACACCTACTCTTATCGCCAGATAAGTGGTACCCCAGATTAAACAGATTGCAACCCAGGCAAGGTATGCGCGGAAATTTTTTTCTTTTGTCATTCCGATCAAACATAAATTTTAGAATTCAAAAATAATACTTTTACTTTAAGTAAAAACTATTTTTGTTCAAATGATCCGGTATAAAATTTTGTGGTTTCGTAGTGAATAATTTTGTTATAAATTGTTCGAGCTAATATTCAGAATAACAAAAACAGTTAATGTTTTAGATGAACATAAAGCAAATCAAAAATATCTTCAAAGATATTCCGGATGATCTATCAAACGAGGTATCTGAAGAGTTAGTTTTCTCAAAAAGCTTCAAGCTGGAACGTATAGTTTCGAAAGGACATTCCTCCCCCGCAGGATTCTGGTACGATCAGGAAAAGAATGAATTTGTTCTGCTTATTTCCGGATCGGCAAAGATAAGTTTTGAAAACAATGAATCGATCGAATTAAACCCGGGAGATCATTTGATTATTCCACGACATAAGAAACATAGAGTGGATTGGACAGACCCGGAAGAAAAAACGATTTGGATTGCACTGCATTACTAAAATGGATAGAAAAGTTTACTACATAATATTTTTCTTATTTTTTTTTGTTATTGCCTCCGGGGCACAAATCAATTCATTCAATGTCGGCGGTTCGGTTCACACAGGAAACATAGCAGGCAATTCACCATCTGTCACAAGCCTGGGCGGAACTGTTTTTCTTGATTTCTATCCATGGTTCGAACAAGACGTCTCATTCAGATTCGGTTATTCCTATTCACAAAAAATCGAACGTTTCATTCCAGAAAACCGCACAGGCCGTTATTATCCTTTCATAAAAGTTTTATCCCTTAAAGGATTCATCCGTCAGAACCTGTCTTTTCCTATTTACCTGGAAGAAGGTGCCGGAATTATTTATCTGAACGACCGCACCTTTTCCGATGTAAACAATTGGCAGGTCGGAACGTCGTTCTCCGCTTCTGTCGGTTACGATTTTAGAGAAATTGATGAAAAGGGTTTTTGCATAAATCTCGGGTTAGATTACGGTGTAACATTCACTCAAACAACTGCAAATTATTTTTTAGTCTTTCTACAAGGTCAATATTATTTTTAAGCACGCTGTATGCAAAGTTATAATCGCTTAAAATGCTTTCATTTATTTCCATATTCATAATTCTCAACCGCGTTGCAAGTTATTCGCCCGGGTTAATTGTGAACGATAATATTTTCTTTTTGTCAGTTCAATGAAAGAATTTTTTAAAAATGAAATGATCTCATCAAATTACTTCTCGAAAATTTCTTTAAGCTGGTTGTTTAGAATATTTCCGGTTGTAATCAAAAGAAGTTTATAGTACTGCTTGGTAAGTTTAAACGATTGAAGGAAATCCGTGTCTTTACTTATTACAATTTTTTCTTCACCAAAAGAAGCTTGATTTATCGCTTCGTCCGTAGTTGAATTTTTGTTGGGAAGTTCAAGTGTATGGATTGAATCAAATCCTTTTTCCCTAAGCCACAATTATAGACTCTTGGGTAGCCGAGCTCAACCAGGAATTTCATATTGCAATTTCGTTAATGCTTTTTATCTGGCTAAGTTTTGTTGCGTAGTTTAAGCATGCAGAAATATCTTCTCCTTCGAGGTCTTCATAATCGGTTAAATCTGCTCTATCGTCATTCCAGAATTGAGTAACTCTAAAATAGAGTTTCAACAGGATAGTGTAAATTTCTTAGTGACAGGTTTACCATGACATATTTTAGGATTAATCGTAATTCGATTTAGATTTTTTTATTCAATTACGACTCCGCCATAATTCCAAATGGAATATATACTTTCTTCCAGCTCTAAGCACAACATCTATATTAATGCATGCAAGCTACAACTTATACAAATCTTTCATCATCTCTTCAAACTGACTGAAGTACAATGCCTGTTCCGGATCGCTTAATGCATTCGGCGGATCGGGATGAAACTCGACCATTATTCCGTGAGCGCCAACAACTTTTGCCGCTTTTGCCAACGGAACTACTTTATTCCTTTCACCAATTGCATGCGATGGATCAACAATTACAGGAAGATGAGTCAGTTCTTTTAATACCGGGATTGCACTAAGGTCCAAAGTATTTCGTGTTGCGGTTTCAAATGTTCTGATACCCCGTTCGCATAGAATTACCTGTCTGTTACCCTGAGCCAAAATATATTCCGCAGCATTCAGCCATTCATTTATCGATGCACTCAATCCGCGTTTCAACATTACCGGTCTGTGAGTTTTGCCCACTTCTTTCAGAAGAGCAAAGTTTTGCATGTTACGTGCGCCTATTTGTAAAATATCTGCTGTCATGGCTACTTCTGCAACTTGATCGGTATCCATTACCTCGGTAATAACAGGAAGATCATAATATTTGCCGGCATCAACCAGCAATTTTAATCCTTCGAAACCCATTCCTTGAAAACTGTATGGCGAAGTTCTGGGTTTGAAACAACCACCGCGCAATATTTGTGCACCGTTTTCTTTAGCTTCCAGCGCGCATTTCATAATCATCTCGGAATTCTCAACAGAGCAGGGCCCGGCAATAACAATAAAATTATTTCCACCAATAATTACATCTTTAACTTTTATGATTGTATCGTCTGTCTTGTAATCGCGGCTTGCGAGGCGATAACTTTGACTTTTCGATTTTTTTGCCAAAGTTCGCTTTCCATCTTGCACTTCCGCGGGAATTTCTTTTTCAGTCTGCCCGGATAAAATTTTCGGGTACTCAAGTTTTGTTCGTTCTAGTTCCTGAGAAGGATAACTTCCTAAAACTTTCAAGAATCGTGTATGCTGACCGAGTTCGTCTAAAACATTCTGAATCGTTTCATCAAGTATATTTCCCTCAAAATCCAGATAGAACATTTCTTCCCACGGGTTGCCAATTATCGGGCGAGATTCCAACTTAGTCAGGTTCACGTTGTATTTCCTAAAAACATTTAACGCTTCAACCAACGAACCGGGCGTGTGGGATGTTGCCATTACAATCGAAGTCTTACAACGAATTCTGGGATCAACTTCATGAGGCTTCCTGCATGCAACCAAAAATCTTGTATAGTTCTCGGCTTGATTTGCAATGTTGGTCTTCAAAATTTTCAAACGAAATAATTTTGCTGCTTCTTCACTTGCAATTGCTGCTTGGGAAAGATTTCCGTCATCTTTAATTTTTTGGACCGACATAGCGGTATCTGTAAAATATTCGACAGATGCATCCGGCAGAGTTTGCAAAAACTTACTGCACTGTATTGCCGCCTGGTAATGCGAAAAAACTTTTTTAATTTTTTGAAGCGGAATATTTTCAATTGCAACAAGACAATGTTTTACCTGAAATTTTTCTTCACCGATTATACAGAGAGTTGTGTGCAGCAGTAAATCGTAAACCTCGTTTATTCCACCGGATGTTGTGTTCTCGATCGGCAGAACTGCAAAATCTGCCTCTCCTTTTTCGACAGCTTCAACAACTTCATCAAATCTCTCTTTAAATAGAAAGTGAAGATTAATTTTTTGATGGGCAAAAAATTTATGCGACGCCAGATAACTGTACGATCCTTCTATTCCCTGTATTGCGAGCGTGATCGATTTTTTCTTCTCCACTTTGGTATTCAGTTTAGTCTGAACATAATTCTGCTGCAGGCGGACCGAATCTTCGATTATCTCATAAAAAACTTTTGAAAGGAAATGCGAATCCAATCCTTTTTTTTTCCCCGTTTTAACTAACTTGTTTAGCAAGTCCGCTTCCCTTTTTTGATCCCTTATCGGACTTTGTGAAGTTTCTTTAGCTAAAATCACCTTCGCAGATAAATTTCTTCTCCGGGCTAAAAGTGCAATCAGTTTCTCATCAACATTGTTGATGTTTTCTCTCAGTTTGTTTATAGGTTCTATTTTTTTCTTTGCCATCAAAAAATCTATTGTTTATGAAATTCGATGAGGAAAGTAAGAAAATCCGTGCGATAAATAAAGCTGGATCCGACAACCATCCGTCGCTGCTTTTTACCTTACCGGTTTTTCAACAATGAATATACCGACAACACTGCATTTGGATATTGACTAAAATTTTGTATTTTTGAACCAAAAAATAGAGCAATGAAAATTATAATAACAATTCATAATCACCATCGTCTTATACCTTCATTAGGTGCCGGTGAACTATAAACAAAATTAGTAAATGATATCAACCCCCGGCACAAGTCGGGGTTTTTTGTTTTAAAGGAGAAAGAATGATAAATGGAAATATGAAACTTGCAATTCAGAAAAAAGGAAGATTGACCGACAAATCGCTTCAACTACTTCGCAACTGCGGTTTAGACATTGAAGACTATTCGGAGAGATTGATTATCTCAACAAGAAATTTTGAGCTGGATATTTTGTTTCTCAGAGACGATGATATTCCCGAATATGTTCAAGACGGTGTTGCAGACATCGGCATAGTAGGTGAGGATGTAATTCAGGAGAAGAAAGCAAAAGTCGAGCTGATAAGAAAATTGGGTTACGGAAGATGCAAACTTGCGCTTGCTATTCCGGAAAACAAAAACATTAACAAGCTTTCTGAATTGAACGGTCAGAGAATAGCTACATCGTTTCCAAATCTTCTGAACAATTTTCTTAAGCAGAATCAAATAAATGCAACAGCAGTTGAAATCAGCGGTTCGGTCGAGATAGCACCTTCATTGGGGGTTGCAGATTTGATTTGCGATCTAGTTTCTACCGGCAATACATTAAAGCTGAACAAGCTGAAAAAATCGTTCGATGTATTTTCATCCGAAGCGGTCTTGATCGCAACACCAAATCTTTCAAGCGATTCTGTAAAACAGGAAACACTCCAGAATTTACTTGTCAGAATCGACTCGGCATTGAACGCTAAGTCATCAAAATATCTGATGATGAACGCTCCGCGGGAATCTTTGGAAAATATCGAAAGAATTTTACCCTCGCTAAAAAGTCCAACTATAGTTCCTCTTGCAGATGAAAACATGGTTGCGGTTCATGCAGTAATTCCATCGGATAAGTTCTGGGCAATTTATAGACAATTGATGGATGCCGGCGCAAGCGGTATTTTACTTTTGCCAATTGAAAACATGATAATATGAAAACTTTCAACTACAAAAATATTTCGCAAGAACAGCTTCACCGGTTGTTCAGCCGTCCGGCAATAGACATGAAAAAAATTGGCACGGTAGTTCAACCGATTGTTTATGATGTTAAGAAAAATGGAGATAAAGCTGTATCGAAGTATGCGAAAAAATTCGACCGGCTTTTCGGTAATTCAATAAAAGCATCTGCGCTTGAGTTATCAACTGCAAAAAAGAAGCTTGACATGGCAACAAAAGCTGCCATTAACAACGCAGCTAAAAACATAAAACGTTTTCATCTGAAGCAAAAACCGTCGAATTATTCCGTTGAAACTATTCCGGGCGTAAGCTGCTGGCGAAAACATCTACCGGTTGAAAATGTTGGTCTCTACATTCCTGGCGGAAGCGCCGTGCTGGTTTCGACAATGTTGATGCTCGGCATTCCGGCAAAGATTGCCGGATGCAAAAGAGTGATTGTTACTTCACCTATTCAGGGGAAAGAAATTTATCCCGCTTTAGCTTATGCAGCAAAAATTTGTGGAGTGAAAGAATTTTATAAAGTCGGCGGAGCGCACGCCGTTGCGATGATGGCTTACGGAACCGAAAGTATTGCGAAGGTAGATAAAATTTTAGGACCGGGGAATCAATTTGTAACAATGGCAAAAACTTTAGTAAGCAACGATCCGGACGGATGCACAATAGATATGCCTGCCGGACCAAGCGAAGTTTTAATTATTGCAGATGAGTTTGCAAATCCGGCTTATGTTGCATCTGATCTTCTCGCTCAAGCCGAACACGGCACGGATTCGCAAGTGATTCTGCTAACAACAAGTAGAAAACTTGCCAGAGAAACCGTAAATGAAATGAAGCGACAGATAAAAACTCTTCCGCGCAAAGAATTGGCAGCGAAGTCTCTCAATTCATCTTTCACCATGATTGTTCCAGCAATCAACGAGGCAATTAAACTTAGTAATAAATATGCGCCGGAACATCTAATACTTAATTTGAAGAACGCTGAAAAATATGTTTCGCAAATCACAAATGCCGGTTCGGTTTTCATAGGTGCTTTTTCGCCGGAAAGTGCCGGTGATTATGCTTCGGGTACAAATCATGCTTTGCCAACATACGGTTATGCAAAATCGATCGGTGGAGTGTGCGTAGAATCTTTTATGAAACCGGTGACATTTCAAAAATTAACGCGAAGCGGATTGAAAAGAATTTCATCGGCTGTAATTCAACTTGCCAAAACTGAAAAGCTCGATGCACATGCAAATTCTGTTAGAGTGAGGTTAAAAAATGGAAATTAAGAACTTAGTCCGGAAAAATATTTTGTCGCTCAACCCTTACACGTCTGCACGGCAATCACACTTAACCGGAATTCTTTTGGACGCCAACGAAAACAGTTATGGAACTGTGCTGGACAATTATTCTTGGCTGCAACTAAACCGTTACCCGGATCCGCAGCAAACACAACTTCGACAAGCGCTTGGCGAAGTTCTCAATATTCCGCCCGGGAATTTATTCTTCGGCGTCGGCTCGGATGAAATCATCGATCTGCTGATTAGAATTTTTTGCTACCCCGGAAAAGACAAAGTTATTGTTTGTGAACCGACATACGGCATGTACAAAGTAGCTTGCGATATCAATGACATAGGCGTTACAAATGTTCCGCTCGATCAGAAATTTCAATTGGACACGGAAGCAATCAAAAAAGAAGCCGACGAAAAAACTAAAATTATTTTCATCTGTTCGCCAAACAATCCAAGCTCAAATCTAATAGACCGGGAACAGGTATTGAATCTTGCAAAAGAGTTAAATGTTATTATTGTGGTGGATGAAGCATACATCGATTTCTCCGGACATGAGAGCTTGATCAAACAAACTTTAGAATATTCGAACTTGATTGTGATGAGAACATTTTCGAAAGCGTGGGGGCTTGCAGGTGCACGCTGCGGATTCTGCATTGCGAACGAAATTATTATCGAATTGTTATTCAAGGTGAAAGCACCTTATAACATGAACAAGTTAACTTCCAACGCGATTCTCGGAGCCATTAAAAACATTGCCAGACGGGATGCGTTTATTAATAAAATACTTTCGGAGCGTAAAAGGTTAGAAAAAGAATTGCTTCAAAGAAAAAAAATTCTTAATGTCTTGCCGTCCGATGCCAATTTTATTTCGTTTAAAGTCGAAAATCCAAAAAAAGTTTTCGGTCATCTTGAGACAAACGGAATTGTCATCAGAGACAGAAGCAATCATTTCAACTTTGGAGGATATCTTCGTCTAACGGTGGGCACTGAAGAAGAGAACAATTTGTTTCTCAAAAAATTGGATGAGATTTTATGAAAAGCATTCTGATAGATAAAAACTTTTTTAAGATCAATGATTCAAAATCAGCGGGATTAATTTCCGGGATCAGAAAATTATCTGAGAAATTCGATCTTTACGTTGAGCAGGCAAAATCGATTGAAAAGCTCCTCTTAAAATTACTCCGGCTTGAAAATGTTGTTTTGAAAGATGCAGCGGAAATTAATTCGTTCGATTACGTTATTTCCACGGCGAATTCTAACAAAAAGAATTTTATTTCTGTCCGCTCGAAAAATAAAATAAAAAATTTTGAAGAAGCAGCAGATACAATTATTTCGATGCAGCGCTCGGCAACCGTATGCCGCAAAACGAAAGAAACGGAAATCACCATCTCGGTTGAACTGGATGGTAATGGACAAAAAAAAATCGAAACAGGCATTGGTTTTTTTGATCACATGCTGGATCAAATTGCACGGCATTCAAACATAAATTTGATCGTCTCTGTAAAGGGTGATTTGCATATCGACGAGCATCATACCGTTGAAGATACCGGTATTGCTTTGGGTGAAGCAATACGAAAAGCGCTTGGCAGCAAAATCGGCATAAAACGTTACGGTTGTTTTCTGCCGATGGACGATTCAGTTGCAGTGTGTGCGCTTGATCTTGGCGGAAGAATTTATCTTAACTTCGATGCGGAATTCTCAAGAGAAAAAGTCGGCGATTTCCCGACCGAGTTAACCGAAGAATTTTTTAGGGGATTGGCTAGCGGCTTGGGAGCTAATTTATATTTGAAAGCTCAAGGGAAAAACGATCATCATAAAATAGAAGCTCTGTTCAAAGCTTTTGCAAAATCTTTGAACGAAGCCTGCCGGCTCGATGAACGCGCAAAGAATTCATTACCATCTACAAAAGGTTTGTTATGATTGCATTAATTGATTACGGCGCCGGCAATATAGAATCGGTTGCCAATGCATTGAACGATTTGAACGCGCCGTTTGTTATTACAAGTAACGAAAAAGAAATTTTGGAAGCCGACAGAATTATTTTTCCGGGCGTGGGCGAAGCTTCGTATGCGGTGAAGCGGCTTCACCTTCTCAATCTTTTTTCATTTCTTCAGATGACAAATAAACCGTTGCTCGGCATCTGTTTAGGTATGCAGTTGCTTTGCTGCCGTTCTGCCGAAGGAAATGTTTCATGCTTAGGAGTTTTTCCGGGTTCGACAGAAATTTTCGACAACACAAAAACAAAAGTTCCGCACATGGGATGGAACCAAGTTGAAATTCTTAAACTGGGCAAATTATTCGGCGACATACCGGATAAAACGTTTTTCTATTTTGCACATTCATATTACTTACCGCTCAATCAATTTTCGACTGCAAGAGCAAATCATGAAACTTTTTTCTCGGCTGCTTGTGAAAAAGATAATTTCTACGGCGTTCAGTTTCATCCCGAAAAATCGGGCGAAGCCGGCATTCAATTAATTAAGAACTTCATAGAAAAATGTTAACTATACCAGCAGTAGATATATATCAAGGCAAAGTTGCACGATTAACTCAAGGAGACTTCAACCGTGTAACTTTTTACGAAGAAACGCCTCTCGATCTTGCAAAAAAGTATGAACAAGCGGGATTCGGCTGGCTTCATGTTATCGATCTGTTTGCTTCCAAAAGCGGAGTAATCAACATTCTTCCAACGCTCAAGCAAATTAAGTCGAAAACAAAATTGAAAGTTGAGTTCGGCGGCGGTATTAGAAATGCAGACCAGGTTTCCGGGCTATTGAAGATAGGTGTTGATAAAATAATTGTTGGCTCCCTTTCGATAACGGACAAAACCGAATTCGAGAAAATAGTAAGCTCGAATAATTCGGATTCGTTCATCGTAGCAATAGATTCCAACTTCGAAACAATTTTTACAAAAGGATGGACAGAAAACAGCGGCATAAGCATTTACGATCATATCGATTATTGTTTGCATCTCGGCATCACCACTTTTTTGTGCACTGATATTAGCAAAGACGGAACATTTGGCGGGCCCAGTCACGGACTGTATCAGAAAATTTTGAAAAAGTATCCAGGTATAAAATTAGTTGCTTCGGGCGGCGTAGGAAGCCTGCACGACATTTTGAAATTGCATGAGTTGAACCTTCATGCAGTTGTTGTAGGCAAAGCAATTTATGAAAAGAAAATTCGTTTGGAGGACTTGATAAGCCTTGGTAGGTAAAAGAATTATACCGTGTCTTGACATTAAAGGCGGCAGAGTTGTTAAAGGAACAAATTTTTTAAATCTGCGAGATGCCGGCCCAGCAGTTGAACTTGCTGAAAGATATTACAAACAAGGGGCCGATGAACTTGTCTTCTTAGACATTACAGCAACGGAAGAAAAACGAAAAACTTTGGTCGAACTTGTTGCCGCTGTTGCAAAAGCAATTCGTATTCCCTTCACAGTCGGCGGAGGAATTTCCGCTTTGAAAGATATCGAAGTTCTCCTAAAAGCAGGCGCAGATAAAATTTCGTTGAACTCATCAATTGTCAAAAATCCCGATTTGATTACGCAAGCAGCAAGGCGTTTCGGAAGCCAAGCTGTCGTTGCTGCAATCGATGTAAAAACAGTCAACAACTCGTACAAAGTTTTCATAAAAGGGGGAAAAGAAGAAACTGAGCTTGAAGGAATTCAATGGTGCTGTAAAGTAACCGAGCTTGGAGCGGGAGAAATTTTACTGACATCGATGGATAAAGATGGAACGCGAAACGGCTACGATTTAGATCTGCTAAAGACGGTTGTAAAAAATGTTTCAATTCCTGTGATTGCCAGTGGCGGCGCAGGCTCACAAAAAGATTTCCTCGATGCGTTCGTTATTGCAGATGTTGACGCTTGTCTTGCAGCCGGGTTGTTTCATTACAACGAGCTTAGCATTCCGAATTTGAAAAATTATCTAACCGAAAATAGTATAAGAGTAAGAAAGTGATAGACATAACAAAAATTGATTTTTCAAAATTGGATGGATTAGTACCTGCTGTTGTGATTGACGTATTCACAGATCAAGTGCTTATGCTCGGTTTTATGAATCAAGAATCGTTGAAAAAAACTATCGATACCAAACGTGTGACTTTTTTCAGCAGATCGAGAAAAACATTATGGACAAAGGGTGAAACCTCCGGCAACTTTCTCGAACTCGTCGACATGAAACCGGATTGCGACAACGATTCGTTGATAGTGTATGCAAAACCGTCTGGCAATACCTGCCATACCGGCAGTTATTCATGCTTCGGTGTAGAAAAAAACAATGCAAGATTTCTTGAGTACCTTTTTAAATTTATTCAACAAAGGAAGAGCGAGCTGCCGGAAAATTCTTACACCACAAAACTTTTTAAATCCGGAGCCGATAGAATTATTCAAAAAGTCGGCGAAGAAGCTATCGAGACAGTTGTCGCTGCAAAGAATCGGAACAAAGCGGAAATCTTAAACGAAGTGTCGGATCTCATCTATCATCTGTTTGTTCTTCTAGCAGAACAGGATATCACAATTGAAGAAATCGGTCAAACGTTGAAGAGCCGACACATCAAGGAATAGAAAATAATTCCGGCAATCTTCAGGAAGCCGAACTTTTCAATTCTTTCTATCATAAAAGATCATTCTAAAAATGATTTAAGCAATTTTTAAGAATCCTATTAGAATTCTTTAAGGAATCGGTTCATAACTTTGCACATCAACTAATAGGAGAAAAACCATGATTGATACAACACATCTTCATCCTATGATTGTTCATTTTCCAATCGCACTGATCATCGTTGGATTCTTGGCAGAACTGACAAGCTTTTTCATTAAGAAAGAATTCCTCAGCACTGCAGCTTTTTATTTGCTAATTTTAGGTACGCTTGGTGTTGTTGCTGCATACTTTACAGGTCAGTACGCCGGTGATGGAATTGTGGAAGTCGGAGCTTTGAAGCAGGCATTAGAAACTCACGAAGACGCAGCTGAACTTACTCTTTGGATAATGATATTAGCCGCAATGGCAAGAATTGCAATTGTGATATTGAAAAAATATCATGGTGCCTATAAGGGTTTAGCTTTTGTTTTATTCTTGTTTGGAGTTGCTGCGATTGCCAGAACAGGTTTTTACGGCGGTGAATTAGTTTACAAACATGCTGCCGGAGTTAAAATTAATCTCGGGCTCGATCTTCCGGCAGATAACACAAACAACACCGATGCTCAAGAATCAAATAAGTCTCGGAAGGACGACGACGATTAAGCTCTGCGGAATTTCATAAATGCGAATTCTTGTTATCGAAGATGAAAAAGGTATTGCCAATTTTATACGCGACGGCTTAACCGAAGAGGGTTTTGCCGTTGACGTTTCCAACGACGGACGGAACGGATATGAGTTGGCGCTCTCCAACGACTACGATACAATCTTGCTTGACTGGATGCTTCCATCAATGAGCGGAATTGAAATCTGCCGCTGTCTCCGAAAAGAAAAAAAACTGACTCCTATAATTATACTCACCGCAAAAGATACTGTTAAAGACACAGTATTTGGATTAGACACCGGAGCTAACGACTACATCAAAAAACCTTTTTCGTTCGAAGAGCTTCTGGCAAGAATTAGAGTTCAGCTAAGATCAGATAATGAAGAATCATCCAAACTTAAACTAGGCGATATAGAAATGAATCTGGACACTCATCAGGTATTCAGAAACAAATCCGAAATACAGCTTACACAAAAAGAGTTTGCTCTGCTTGAGTATTTAATGCGCAACAAAGGGAAGGTCTGTACAAGAACGAAAATAATTGAACATGTCTGGGACATACACTTTGAATCCGACACTTCTGTTATCGACGTTTACATTAACTTCTTAAGAAAGAAACTCGATCTAAGCAATGAAAAAAATTATTTGCAGACAATTAGAGGCGTAGGATACATCGCAAGAGATTGATGAAACAACTTAACCTGAAAAACCGGATAGCGTTTTATTACATCGTTGTAACTGCCGCTTTAATTGCAGTATTGTTTTTCGCTCTTTATTTCATCGTAATAGATACTGTTTATACTCATCTCAATAACGATCTCGACGCTGAAACACAGGAGGTTCACAAAAGCATTGTAGTGCTAAACAATGTGCTGATATTTGCAAATCCGGAAGAATGGAAAGAAAAGGAACACGGACAGATTGAAGTCAATCCGACATTTGTACAGGTGGTCGATACGCTCGGAACAATTACAAGAAAAACTCCAAACCTCAGGGAACTAAAACTCTATTTCAATCCAAATATAAAAACGAAACGATACTTCAACACAAATCTTGCCGGTTCGCCGATAAGGCAGCTTCAGGTGCCGATAGAAAATCCCACCGGTAAAACTCTTGCATATTTGATAATTGCAATACCGCTCGAAGAGTCCGAAATCGTTCTGAAAAATCTCGCTTACACTTTAATCATTGCCTTTCCGGTGGTTCTTTTGATTTTGTATTTTATATCGTCATTTATTGCCGGGCAGTCATTAGCGCCAATTAATAAAGTGATAAACACTGCTGAAAGGATTACGAAAGAAAATCTTGACGAGCGGATCGAATTGCCGATTCACAACGACGAAATATACAAGCTCACACTTACAATAAATAGTTTACTGAATAGACTGGAAGACGTGATCCTTCGTGAGAAACAATTCACCGCAGACGCTTCACATGAATTGCGTACGCCGCTTTCAATAATCAAAGGAACATTAGAAGTACTGATTCGCAAACCGCGCAATTCCAAAGAGTATGTTGAAAAAATAAATCTGGTAATCAGTGAAACTAACAGAATGTCTCTGCTAATCGATCAACTTTTGGAATTAGCCAGATTCGAAAGCGGAAAAGTTCTTCCTACATTTTCGGAATTTGATTTAAGCGAAACTTTGTTGAAGGTCGCTTCACGCCATGAGGCATCGTTGAAAAAAAAGTGCTTGAATCTCGTTGTAACTGCAGCTAAACCTCTCATCGTTAATGCCGACATTTCCATGACGGAAATAATTTTAGAGAACCTACTATCCAACGCAATAAAATATTCGTTTCAAAATGGAAAGATTGTCGCCTCGTGCAGTGAAGAAAACGGTTTAAAAACATGTTCAATTGTAGATTACGGTCGCGGAATTTCAGAAAAGCATCTTCAAAAAATATTCGATCGATTTTACAGGGTTGACAGCTCAAGAAACTCGAAACTCGAAGGCAAAGGGATCGGCTTATCAATTGTAAAACGGCTGGCTGATATGCAAAACATTCAAATATCGGTCACAAACAATCCAGACGCAGGAACAACTTTCAAACTCATTTTCCCCTCATAAATTTATTCCGAAATTTTTAAGACATTTTTAAGAATAGCTTAAGCCATCCTTTAGACATCCGGAGTAAATTTTAATTATAACTTTTCAATAAAAAGAAAGGAGTTAAAAAATGAAAGCAAGATCAATCATTATGATTTTTGTTGCTTTGGTTTTTCTAAGTCGGAATGCTTTTGCAAAAGCGCCTGCATCAACGATCAACAACATTAAAGACGCAATTAAAGGTGAAACAACTGCTAGCGCTAAATACGCAGCTTATGCAAAGAAAGCAAACGAAGAAGGATTTCCAAAAGTTGCACTGTTGTTTCAAGCTGCATCCAAAGCTGAAGCAATCCATGCGAACAATCACAGAGCAGTACTTGAACAGCTAGGAGAAAAGATTGAAAAATTCAAACCCGAGTTTACTGTAAAATCAACGAAAGAAAATTTGCAGGATGCCATAAATGGCGAGACCTACGAAGTAACAACAATGTATCCGGGTTTTCTTAAATCTGCTCAGGATGAAAGCGTTAACCTTGCTTTAATTTCCTTTAACTATGCATTTCAAACCGAAAAGAAACATCAGGCAATGTATAAGAATGCTCTTGATCAATTGAACAACGGAAAAGAAAAAACTTTACCAGTAAAGTATATGGTTTGTACAACTTGCGGCAACACTTACGACGGTGAAGCTCCGGCACGCTGCGGTATTTCGATGACACCAAAAGAACGGTTTGTAACTATACAATAGCGATCAGCCACAACAAGCCCCGACGTTGTCTGGGCTTTTTTTATTCTATGAAATTAAAATGCGAATTCTTAGAGAAGGTTTACGGATACCTATCAAAAAGAATTTCTCCCCAGGTATGCCCGTCTTTATATTCTTTATAAATCACAACCGCCGATATGTTATCATCAAGACGTTTCAATATGTAATTGTAATATGATTCGGGAAAATAAAATCTCAAAATTTTCCCGCGCATGCTATACGACGGTTCAAGATACTGACTTCGAAAGAAAATATAAGCGGTATATTTTGATTCCTGGTCGGTCAACCTTACACCGTATTCGTTCGCGTACGGTCTGGCGCCCTCGCCGAAGAAAGGATAGTGTTTGTCAACCGTGAAAGTTATATCAGTCATTATCGGAGCCACGGTACCATTCGGATCGCTCGGCGGATACTTTTGAGCTTGAGCGAAAATTGGAAGTGATACAAAAAATAAAACCAAAAATTTCTTCATTCGGCAAATCGAAAATTCTTTGATTATAAGATACAACCGATAATTATGAAATTAAATACCTTGTTGCAGTCTAATTGGATTTGTATAAAAGTTTATAATCCTTCTCTTTTCCTTTTACCCACCAGGATTCCGGAATGACTTTCCAGTTCCCAATTGCTTTTGGCGAGATGGTCTTCTTTTTCTCAATCCATTTCATCATATAGTAACGAAGATCCTTATCGGTGGAATTGATAATTCTTTTCTCAAGCTGATCTTTTGGAATATGCGAACCTTGAGTCAAATGATACCCGCCGCCGTTACCCCTGTATGAGTTGACCGCAACCTTGTATGTTTTATTGAAATCGAACTGCAAATTGTTAGACATTGACGATATTTGTACGCGTTCGCCCGCCGGCTTGGAAACGTCAACGGTGTAATTAATTCCTGCTGCGCTATCAAAGTTATAATAAACACCTTTGAGAACCGGACGGTTGTTTCTTTTGTCGGTTTGAATATTTCCATTTGCTTCGCGGCTAAAATTTATGAGGTGATCGTTTTCATCTTTCATTTGATTGAACCACACCCCGTAAGAAAATTCCAGGTAGTCTTTGATTTCTTTTCCTGTTAGTTCCATGGTGTAAAGTAAATTTTCATAACGGTACAAATCGAACATGTTGCCGACGGTTATCTGCCCCTTCGGAATTTCGGTATTAAACGACAATGGGGCGGTAAACGAAATGTCGGCACCCGTCAATTCCAATTGTATTGATTGAATCAGATCTACGAATGCGGAGTTACCGAAAATTGATTCGCGCGTTGAAATAGAATTTGCAAAATATCCTAGCGGTTGATCAACATACTTTTTAACTGTATCTAACACATTCTGGAATTTTTTCATGAACTCCGGGTCAGGTACATAGTTTTTTGTTTCAACTATCTCACCGCGTATTTCTTTATCCCAAGCATGATTTGATGAGCTGAAAGTCATGGTAACATTTGCAACGGCTACATCGATAGCAGAATTTCTTCCGCCGAGAACCTGGACGGTTTTACCATCAACATTTTTGACCGCGAAATTCCAGCCATGATGATCGTGACCAACAAATACAATATCAAAACCGGGCACACGTTCTGCTACAAGTTTGGATGCATTTTCGTTTTTGTAAGTATCTGCGTTTTGATTTCCGTAAGTATATTCCACACCCGAATGAAACAGTCCAACCAAAAGATCCGGTTTTTCTTTTTCCTTGATTATTTTAACCCATTGTTGAGCGCATTCAATCATGTCCTGAAATTCAATTCCCGACCAAATGTTGCGCGGAAGCCAATTGGGTATTGCAGGCGTGATCATTCCCAATATTGCAATCTTGATTCCTTTGCGTTCTAAAATTGTGTACGGTTTAAAATAGGGTGACCCGCTTGAAGTTGAAATGGCATTTGCCGCCAACCAGGGAAAATTTATTTCTTTGTTGAATCTGTCATAGACCGAGTGACCGGTCTCAACATCGTGGTTGCCAACCGTGCCTGCATCGTATTTCATGTAATTCATAACTTCGGCAAAAATGTGAGGAACATTAGTTTGTTCAAAATTATAATAATAGACAACGGGAGTGCCCTGCAGCAGATCCCCGCCGCTCAAAAGAATTGTTTCCTGATCTTTCTTCTCTCTCTCACCTTTAACGTATGCCATCATTTGCGCAAGAGAATGGTTACTTTCTTTTTGATCCGTAAAGCTGTAGGGAAAAACCTGTCCGTGTTCATCTGTAGCCTCAATGATCTTAAATTTTATTGTCTGACCGAACGACGCCAGGTTGAGAAACAGGAAAAACGAAACGGCAAAGAAAAAATTCTTATAAAAAGTCTTCGGAGTTTTCATGATTTAATTCCTATCTAACAGTTTTAATCCTTTTGAATTATCAAACGTATACCATGACGATAAGTTATGTAATACCACATCCATTCAGCCAATACTTTATATCTATTCCGGAAACCTATGAGGTAAAGTATGTGAATAAAGACCCATGCAAACCAGGCAATAAACCCCGACACTTTAATTTTGCCGATTTGCATAATCGCTTTCGCACGACCGATAGTTGCCAGATTTCCTTTATCAAAATATTTAAACGGTTTTCTTTCCGACGGCTGAATGTTGCGCAAAATCAATTTTGCAATGTATTTTCCCTGTTGAATTGCTACCGGCGCAATTCCAGGTAAAGGTTTGTTTTCATGCAGCATCAGTGCAGCATCTCCAATTACAAAAATTTCGGGATGACCTTCTATGCTGCAATCTTTTTCAACCATAACACGACCGGCTCTATCAAATCTAGTGTTCAATGATTTTATTAACCGGGGAATTTCGTTTCCTGCAGCCCATATCACATTCGACGTTTCGATAAAATCGGAGTTGAGCTTCACTCCGCTTTCATCGATGTTTTCAACTTTAGTATTCAGTCTGACTTCAACTCCCAACTTTTCGAGCGACCGCTTTGCTTTTTGGCTTAAAGCAGGATCATAAATAGAAAGGATTCTGTCCTGGGCTTCCACCAAAATTATTTTTGTTTTTGCGGGATCGATATTGCGGAATTCTTTTCGAAGCGTGCGTTTCGATATTTCCGCGATGGCGCCCGCTATTTCAACTCCCGTTGGCCCGCCTCCTACAACAACAAATGTGGTATATTTTTCTATTTCATTTCCATCGCTACAAATTTCCGCTTTTTCAAAAGACAGCAAGATTCTATCACGAATAGTTATTGCATCATTCAAAGTTTTCAAACCGGGGGCAAATGTTTCCCAATTATTTTTCCCGAAATATGAATGACGGGATCCTATTGCAACTATTAGATAATCATATTCAATAGAAACATCGACCATAAAAATTTTCTTATTTTCAACATCAATAGCTGTTACTTCTCTCATAATGACCGTAACATTTTTCTGTTTATGAAGTACTCCGCGGATCGGCGCAGCAATATCGCCGGGAGAAAGTGCCGCAGTAGCAACTTGATACAGCAGCGGTTGAAAAAGATGATGATTTGTTTTATCTATTAATGTAATTTCTACATTAGCATTTTTCAAGGCTTTGGCTGCCGTTAATCCGCCAAATCCACCGCCAATTATCACAACCTTTTTATTCATTCTTTCCGGTAATTAAGACGAAAATTTTTTCTTCGCCTATATTAATTTTTGTTCTTAACTTTTTGGTCAAAGTTAGTCAAATAAGTATAAATCCGCTTCTTATATGGTTATTGTTATCTTCTTAAACATATTTTTCAAAATAAAAATTTCAGAGGACTTGAAATTATAGTTCAAAACTTTGTAAATATATTTCAAGATAAAATGAATTTCACCTTGCCTTATAGAAGAACAAACACGGAATTATTTCTATTTTACAAATCAATAAAAAATTAGCGGAGGCTTTATGAGAAGATTAATACATGTTCTTCCCATTATAATTTTATTTTTGTCGAACATCAAAACCGATGCACAAATCAGCGCTCGAATGCTTCTGTATCCCGATGTTTCGCAGACAGACATTGCATTTGCATACGCAGGAGATATCTGGATAGTTTCCAAGGAAGGCGGAACAGCGTACAGATTAACATCGGCAAGGGGCGAAGAAATGTTTCCGAAGTTTTCACCGGACGGATCGCAAGTTGCATTCAACGGCAACTACTATGGAAACATTGATATTTATATAATGCCTTCAGCCGGCGGCTTGCCGGAAAGAATTACCCATCATGGAATGTTCGACAGAATAATCGATTGGTATCCAGACGGCAGGAATCTTCTCTATGCTTCGTCAATGAACAGTGGCAAGCAACGGTTCAATCAATTTTACAAAGTTTCTGCTAAAGGTGGATTGCCAGAAAAACTTCCGGTACCTTATGGAGAAATGGCTTCCCTATCGCCGGACGGAAAAATGATTGCTTACACTCCGGTTACACAAGCATTTAGAACATGGAAAAGATACCGCGGCGGCTGGGCGGCAGATATCTGGATTTATGATTTGGAAAAGCAAACCGCAGAGAACATTACTAACAACGATGCCGACGATGAATTTCCGATGTGGTTCAATGACAAAATTTATTTCTTATCGGACCGTGGTACAAATGAACGAGCAAATATTTGGTCGTACGATACCAAGACAAAACAAACAAAACAGATCACAGATTTCAATGACTATGATATTCATTTCCCATCTATGGGTCCGTCGGATATAGTTTTTGAGAACGGCGGCAAACTTTATCTTTTGAGACTTGCTGATGAAAAGTATCAAGAAGTGGCTGTCAAAATAGTTACCGACGAAATTACTCTTATGTCGAAAGTCGAAAACGTTTCAAAGTTGATTCAGAATACAAGCATCGGTCCCGATGGCAAAAGAGTATTGTTTGAAGCTCGCGGAGATATTTTCTCCGTTCCGGCAGAGAACGGCCCCTTATTCAACTTAACAAAATCTTCAGGTGCTGCCGAAAGATACCCGGCATGGTCACCCGATGGAAAGACAGTTGCCTACTGGAGCGATAAATCTGGCGAATACGAACTGACGATTAGAAACTTAGAAAAACCGGAGACCGAGAAAAAATTAACTTCCTACGGACCGGGTTATCGCTACAGTCTGTATTGGTCACCCGACAGCAAGAAGATCGCGTTCATAGACAAGGCAATGCAGATTTACATTTACGATATCGACGAGAATAAAACTTACAAAGTGAACAAGGAACTGTTCATGTATCAGGGCAAGCTAGATAATTTTAGCGTAAGCTGGTCTGCCGATAACAAATGGCTTGCATATTCCGAAGAGATAACCAACCGCTCAAGCGCGATATTCGTTTTTGATGTTTTGCAGAAGAAAAATTTTCAACTAACTTCCGGCTATTACAGTGATATAGAACCTAAATTCGATCCGGATGGAAAATACCTGTATTTTCTAACCAATAGAACTTTCAAGCCGGCTTATTCCGATATAGATAATACATTTATCTATGCTAACGCAACAAATATTGCGCTGGCAACTTTGAACAATGAAGTGCTTTCACCTTTAGCACCTAAGAACGATACTACTTTTGCAAAAAACAGTACTGAAAAGAAAGATGAAAAAGATTCGAAGAAAAACGATTCCAAAGAAAAAAAAGATGAGAAGGAAAAGGTAAAAGAAGTGAAAATTTCTTTTGAAAACTTTGACAATAGAGTTGTAATTCTTCCGCCGGAAGCCGGTAATATTTCTCACATCGAAGCCGTTAGCGGAAAAATTATTTTTCATCGTTTACCTAACACCGGTGCTGCCGATAAGAAAAAACCGGTTATGTATTACGATCTTGATAAGAGAGAAACAAAAACTATTGTGGATAACGCCGATGCTTTTTCTATTAGCGCAGACGGGAAGAAAATTTTAATCGATCAAGATAAAACTTATTCGATTGTAGACATTGCGGAGAATCAGAAACTCGAAAAGAAGATGCCTGTCGCACAACTTGAAATGACGGTCATTCCTCGTGAAGAATGGAAACAAATTTTCAACGATGTCTGGCGTTTTGAACGCGATTTATTTTACGATCCAAACATGCACGGTATCGACTGGAATGCGACGAAAAAACAGTATGAAAAATTGCTCGGGCAATCAGTTACACGCTGGGATGTTAATTACGTTATCGGCGAATTAATTTCGGAATTAAATTCTTCCCACACATACCGCAGCGGAGGAGATGTTGAAGAGAGTGTACAAAGAACCGTTGGTTACCTCGGAATTGACTGGGAAGTTGCTAATGGATATTACAAGATCAAAAAAATAATTAACGGCGCGCCCTGGGATACAGAGGTTAGAAGTCCTTTATTAATGCCGGGGCTCAAAGTAAAAGAAGGCGATTACATCATTGCGGTGAACGGAGAAAGATTGGACATATCCAGAGATCCGTGGGCTGCTTTCGATGGACTTGCAGACAAACCCGTAGAGCTTACTGTAAACGACAAACCGGGTTTAGACGGTACACGCAAAATTCTGGTTAAAACTCTTTCTGATGAAACGAGATTGCGCAACCTCGCATGGATAGAATCGAACCGTAAGCGAGTCGACAAAGAAACGAATGGAAGAATTGGTTACATATATGTTCCAAGCACGGGGATAGACGGTCAGACAGAATTAGTTCGACAATTCGCTGCTCAGTTTGACAAGGAAGGATTAATTGTTGATGAAAGATTTAACAATGGCGGACAAATCCCGGATCGTTTTATTGAACTGTTGAATCGTAAGCCGCTTGCATTTTGGGCTGTGCGCGATGGAAAAAACTGGCAGTGGCCTCCGTTTGCTAACTTTGGTCCTAAAGTTATGTTGATTAACGGATGGAGCGGTTCCGGCGGCGATGCGTTTCCGGACTTTTTTAGAAAAGCCGGATTGGGTCCGCTTGTTGGCAAACGTACGTGGGGCGGATTGATTGGAATTACCGGCACACCGAATTTAATTGACGGCGGTTCCATTACAGTACCGACATTTAGAATGTATGACCCTGATGGAAAATGGTTTAAAGAAGGCCACGGTGTGGATCCTGATATTGCCGTAGAAGATGATCCGGCTCAGCTTTCGAAAGGAATCGATCCTCAACTGGAAAAAGGAATTGAAGAAGTAATGAAATTGTTGGAGAAAAATCTTCCTGTTAACCCGAAACAACCGCCGTATGAAAAAAGGTAAGTTAGAAATTAACTCATGGTGAGGATGCTTTTCAAAGTATCCTCCTATGAAAATACTGTTTAAACTAATGCCAGCGGTTATTATAGTAAAAGGAGGAAACCATCGTCTTGCAACGGCGGGAAAAATGATGCCTCGGGCATGAGATTTATTTCTGTAACGTTATAGAGAAGAGTATAAGAACCACATGTTCAAACTAATATAAAAGTGCGGGTAGTTTTATTTATCCTGAAATGTCCCTTCGCAACTCAAAGTGAAAAATGTTGATGTACTTTTACAGAAGAACTCACAAAATGAAATCCACAAATTGTATGCATGTTCTTACACAAATCTCAGGATAATTTGCCAAGATTAAATTTTCTGCGTTCGTTTGCATCGAGATGCAGTTTTCTCATACGGATAGATTTTGGAGTGACTTCCACCATTTCATCTTCCTGAATATATTCAAGAGCTTCTTCTAATGTAAATTTGATTGCCGGTGTAATCTTAATAGCTTTATCCGAACCTGATGCGCGCATGTTGGTAAGTTTTTTCCCCCGTTGAATATTCACTTCAATATCATTTTCTTTGCTGTGCTCGCCAATGATTTGTCCTTTATAAACAACTTCGCCCGGATCGATAAAAAATTTGCCCCTGTCTTGTAACGAATCGATTGCATACGCAGTTGCAGCGCCTTCATCCATCGATATCATTACACCGTTAACAGATTTATTGATTGTACCTTTAAAATATTCGTACTGAAAGAATCTGTGATGCATTACTCCCTCGCCCGAAGTTGCGGTAAGAATTTTTGTTCGCAGACCTACAATTCCGCGTGTTGGAATATGGAATTCAAGTTTGTTCATGTTTCCTTTGTTTTCCATTTTCACAAGCTCGCCGCGGCGCTGACCGACAAGTTCAATAACTTTGCCGGCAAATTCGTTTGGTACGTCAACCACCAGAACTTCAATCGGTTCGGCTTTTTTTCCGTTGATTTCTTTATAGATCACCTTCGGATCCCGAATTTGAAGCTCGTAACTTTCACGACGCATGTTTTCAATCAAGATGGAGAGATGCAAAACTCCGCGTCCCGAAACTTTGTATGAATCCGGCGAATTCGTATCATGAACACGCAACGCGACATTGTGTTCAAGCTCTCTGTACAATCTGTCTTTAAGTTGACGCGACGTAACAAATTTTCCCTCTCTGCCGTAGAACGGTGAATTGTTCACGGTAAATGTCATGCTGATTGTCGGTTCATCAATTTCGATGAACTCCAGCGGTTCCGGATTACCCGCATCGGCAATTGTATCGCCAATATCTATATCTTCAATTCCAACAATTGCACATATATCTCCGCACCGAACTTCACCGACTTCAATTCTGTTCAGCCCGTCGAAGACAAATAATTGTTTCGGAGTTGCTTCGTGAATCGATCCGTCCCGTTTGATGATGGAAAGTTTTTCGGTTCTTTGTAGCGTCCCTCTAAAAACTCTGCCGATGCCTATTCTGCCAACGTAATCGTTGTAATCTAGCGCTGTAATTTGAATTTGCGTCGTTCCTTCTAAGAACGGCGGTGCAGGCAAATCATTTATAATCGATTCAAGAAGCGGATCGAGGTTTTGCTTTTTGTCTTTCAAATTTTTAACTGCCCAGCCTTCACGTCCACTTGCATAAAGTACAGGAAAGCCAAGCTGATCTTCGTGGGCATCGAGTTCAATAAACAGATCATAAATTTCATCAAGAACTTCTGCGGGTCTATTATCCGGTCTATCTATTTTGTTTATCACAACAATAGGTTTGAGATGAAGACCCAGCGCTTTCTCCAAAACAAATCTTGTCTGCGGCATCGGTCCTTCAAATGAATCGACAAGAAGAAGAACTCCATCTGCCATTTTAAGCACACGCTCAACTTCGCCGCCGAAGTCTGCGTGACCTGGTGTATCGATCAAATTTATTTTGTAATTCTTGTATGGAATGCTAACGTTCTTAGCAAGAATAGTAATTCCTCTTTCACGTTCAAGATCGTTTGAATCCAGAAATCTTTCTCTTACAATTTGATTCTTTCTGAAAACCTGACACTGTTTTAGAATCTGATCCACTAAAGTTGTTTTGCCATGGTCAACATGAGCTATGATGGCAATGTTTCTAATTTCTTTCACTAATTCTCCTTCACTTTTTCAAACAGAAATTTTTTGAGCATCAACAAACCAAATTAAATTTTTACCTAACAGTAAACTTATAAATCGTCGTTTGCCTGTAAACTTGTCCTGGCTTAATTATAACAGAAGGGAAATTTAGTTTGTTAGGCGAATCCGGAAAATGCTGCGCTTCGAGGCATAAACCGGTTCTAGATTGATATTTGATTCCGTTTTTTCCCTTTATTGTTCCGTCAAGAAAATTTCCGGAATAAAACTGCACACCGGGCTGATCTGTTCGCATTTCCATAAATCTTCCCGAAGACGAATCATAAACGCTTGCAATTTTGGGAAGTAATTCCTGATGTTTGTTCAAAACAAAATTGTGATCATAACCATTGCCAAATTTCAGCTGTTCGTAATTATCGTTTATGTGTGCGCCTACTTTCTTCGGCTTACGGAAATCCATTGGGGTGTTATTCACATCAGCCAAAATTCCAGTTGTAATCAATCCGTTATCGACAGGTGTAAATTTATCCGCATCTATCCAAAGTTCATGATCGAGAATCGCTTTGTTCGGGTCTCCGGTTAAATTAAAGTACGAATGATTAGTTGGATTTAGAATTGTTGTGGCGTCGGTCATGCCGGTGTAATTAATCCATAGTTCGTTTTCTTTCGAAAGGAAATAATTCACAGTCAGTTTTACACTGCCTGGATAACCTTCTTCGCCGTCTTTGCTCAAGTAATACAAAGTTATTGAAGAACCCGACGGCGTTTTTTTTGTATCTATTACACTCCATAATTTTTTGTTGAATCCTTCTATTCCACCATGAAGATGGTTCTCTCCGTTATTGATTGACAGCTGATATTCTTTGCCGTCAAGCTTAAATTTTCCTTTGCCAATTCTGTTTCCGTATCTTCCAACAATGGCTCCAAAGTAAGATTTACTGGCAATATAATCATCGAGATTATCATAACCGAGAAGGACGTCGGCAAATTTTCCGTTTCTATCCGGCGCTTCTAAAGAAACTATAACAGCACCGTAATCGATTATTTTTACTTTCATTCCGTTGGAGTTGGTTAGAGCGTACTCATAGATTTCTTTGCCGTTTTCAAGTTTTCCAAATAATTTTTTTTCGATCATTTGAGCTTCCTCTTTTTTTGATTGGCAGAAAGGGACTGAACCTGCAACAAAGAAGATAATGAATTTCAGTGCGAGTTTTAACATTTAAGGATCTCCGATATTTTCCGAATATCCGTTTTCTATAAATTAAATTGCAACGGGTCCATATTAATAACTTACCTTGTGTAAGGTTTGATCGACCATGAAAATTAAAATTGCAAAACAGTCATTTTCTCTAAACAACAAAAATTCGTTTGTTAAGTCCAACCCTTGCACAACATCAGTAATTAATAAAATATTTTGACGAAACTTAGAAACAATTACTAGAGCCATTCTATTATTTTACAGGCAACTTGCTCACCTGTGAAACCAAATTTTTCAGCGAGCGTTTGATACGGTGCCGAAGCGCCGAATCGCGACATGCCGATAGTCAACAATTTATTTCTGAATAGATCTCCCCAGCCGGTCATCGATGCCGCTTCTACAACTGCAACCGGAACGTCCGGCGGTACAACGCTGTTTCTGTATTCTTCACTTTGCTTTTCAAAAATTTCCTTTGAAAGAACCGACACGACACGTACCGAAAGTTTCTCTTCAAGAATTTTTTGAGCTTCAACTGCAACAGGTATTTCGGAACCGCTTGAAGCAATTACCAGGTCAACTTTCAGAGTTTTCTCTTTCGATAAAACGTAGCCTCCTTTCAACATTTCTTTCGGATCAAAACCGGCTTCATGTTTAACCAAATTAATTTTTTGGCGTGTTAATATTAATGCAACAGGTCCTTCTTTATGTGTCAATGCAAAGTACCACGATGCAGCAGTTTCCAATCCGTCGAATGGCCTTAGTACTGTAACATCGGGAATGGCACGGAGAACCGGAATATGTTCGATCGGCTGATGAGTAGGTCCATCTTCGCCAACGAAAATGCTATCGTGCGTAAAGACGTATGTAACCGGCAGTCGCATGATGGAAGCTAAACGAATTACGGGACGCATGTAATCTGAGAAAACTAAAAATGTTGCGCCAAAGACTTTCAATCCACCGTAAAGGGTTATTCCATTTAGAATCGAACCCATAGCATGTTCGCGAATTCCGAAATGAAAATTTCTTCCGCCGAATTTTCCGGGTGCAATTGCATCGTAAGCTTTCATATAAGTATTTGTCGATGGCGCAAGGTCTGCCGAACCGCCTACAAAGTTCGGAACGAGTTCACCGATTTTTTGAATCACCCTGCCCGATATAACTCTTGTTGCATTTGCTTCCTCCGGTACGGCGGTCAGCAATTCTTCAAACAAATTTTCAGGCAGCCAGCCGGTTACAAATTTATTGTACAGCCCGGCTTGCACCGGATTTTCTTTTTCCCATGAATTGAAATCGTTCATCCATAAATTGTATTCACTTATAAGAAATTTTTTCCGGGTTGCGAACAATCCTTTTACTTCATCCGGTACATAAAAATCTTTATCAAGCGGCCATCCCAAATTTTTCTTTGTCTCAATTAACTCTTCTGCGCCAAGTGGCGATCCGTGAACTTCTGGAGTATTAACCTTGTGCGGACTGCCGTAACCGATGCAAGATTTAGTAATAATGATCGTCGGTTTTTCAGTTTCGGCTTGCGCCAACTTTATTGTTTTGCGTATTGCTTCATGATCGTACGCATCCGTCCAAAGCGTTTGCCATCCGTAAGCTTCAAATCTTTTTCCAATATTCTCCGAAAAAGCGATTTCGGTTTTCCCTTCGATTGTAATACTATTATCGTCGTAGAAATAAATTATGTTACCGACTTTTAAGTGCCCGGCAATCGAAGCTGCTTCGTGAGAAATTCCTTCCATCAGGTCGCCGTCGCTAACTATTCCATAAACGAAATGATTTCCAAACAGTTGGTGTTTATCGTTGTTGAATTTTGCAGCTATTATTTTAGAAGCTATTGCCATTCCAATTCCGTTTGCAAAACCCTGACCAAGAGGACCGGTTGTTGTTTCAACGCCGGGTAAATGTCCGTACTCCGGATGACCGGGTGTTCTGCTTCCCCATTGTCTAAATGATTTGAGATCGTCAATAGTCACTGCATACCCGCTTAAGTAAAGCAGTGAATAAAGCAACATCGAACCGTGACCGGCAGATAAAACGAACCGATCCCTGTTTACCCATTTTGGTTCATCGGGGTTATGTTTTAAAAACTCGCTCCAAAGTATAGCTGCTACATCCGCCATACCCATCGGCATTCCGGGATGACCCGAATTTGCTTTCTGAACTCCTTCAGCAGAAAGAATTCTAATTGTGTTTGCTGCTAATTTTTTGGTGTCAATTTGAGAATCACTATTCATCGGTTGCACCTGTTCGGTTTGAAAATAAGTTAAACGTTATAAGTAGTTGATGCAGTCGATCCGCCATGACCTGTCCAGTTAGTATGGAAGAACCGTCCGCGTGGTTTGTCAACACGTTCGTAAGAGTGGGCGCCAAAATAATCACGTTGCGCTTGAAGAAGATTAGCAGGCAATTTTCCATTTCTAAATCCATCAAAATAATTCAACGCCGTTGATAATGCCGGTATCCAGATGCCGTTCATCACTGCGGCAGAAATAACTCTTCTCCACGGGTCTTGCGACGTTTCAATTTTTTTCTTGAAGAAAGGATAGAGCAATAAGTTTGAAAGATCCGGATTTTTATCGAATGCTTCTTTAATTTTTCCGAGGAAAGCCGAGCGAATAATACATCCACCGCGCCACATCAGAGCAATGCCGCCGTAGTTTAAATTCCAGTTGTTTTCTTTTGCCGCGTATTTCATCAAAACATAACCCTGAGCATATGAAACAAGTTTGGATGCATATAATGCTTTCTTCAAATCTTCGATGAACTGTTTTTTATCTCCGTCAAACTTCGGTTTGGGTCCGATAAGAATTTTTGACGCTTCAACTCTCTCATCCTTTGCTGCCGAAAGTGTTCTTCCGTAAACCGCTTCGCCAATCAATGTGAGCGGTGCACCGAAATCAAGAGACGCAAGAACAGTCCATTTGCCGGTTCCTTTCTGTCCTGCTGTATCAAGAATTTTTTCAACAAGCGGTTTCCCGTCTTCGTCTTTGTAAGCGAGAACATCACGCGTAATTTCTATAAGGTAAGAATTCAGTTCTCCTTTGTTCCACTCTTTGAAAACCCGGTGCATTTCATCATGGCTCATTCCTAAAAGATCTTTCATAATCTGGTATGCTTCGCAGATTAGCTGCATGTCGCCGTACTCAATTCCGTTGTGAACCATCTTTACAAAATGACCTGCGCCGTTTTCACCAACCCAATCGCAGCATGGAGTATTATCTTCAACTTTAGCGGCAATCGATTGAAAGATCGGTTTTAGAAAAGGCCATGCAGCCGTTGAACCACCTGGCATAATTGATGGACCCTTCAACGCACCTTCTTCTCCGCCGGAAACACCGGTTCCTATAAACAAGAATCCTTTGTCTTCCAAATATTTTGTTCTTCTGATAGAATCCGGATAATGCGAATTACCGCCATCAATAATTATATCGTCTTTGTTCAAATGAGGAATTAAAAGTTCTATAAAATCATCGACCGCCTGCCCTGCTTTAACCATCAACATAATTTTTCTTGGCAATTTCAAACTTGCAATTAATTCTTCTATAGAATGAGTTCCGATAATTTTTTTGCCTCTGCCGCGACCATTTACAAATCGATCGACCTTATCAACCGTTCTGTTGTAAACAGCAACGGTAAAGCCATGACTTTCCATGTTCAAGACTAAATTTTCTCCCATTACTGCAAGACCGACCAGTCCAATATCCGCTTTACCGGCTAAATCAGTATTACTCATTTATTTTTCCCTTTCACTTAAAACCTTTACTGACCAATTTATAGGTGAGAATTACGTGTGCAAAGTTAACACTTTATATTTCTTTTTGCGATTAGTGTTTTGGTGAGGGCTCACAGTTCCTTTGAAACAGTATAGAAGAAATTTAGCAGTGGGAATAGTTGACGATCTCAATCATCTCAAAAACATTTTCAATTTTATCTTTACGCGGCTGTCAATCGGATTTCTAAATGATGTTATCAAGGAGCGAGTATCTTGGCAAATTCAGCGAAAGCTAAAAATGCCGGCTGACCTTCTTCTGAATTTGTGGTGACAATTACTGTAATCTTTTTTCCCGCGTGATAGAACACTTGATTATTATAACCCATTATTAAACCGGGATGACCTACCCAGTCTCCCATTCGTTCAATTCCAAAACCATAATAGCTGTTAGGTGAACTTCCGTCTATCCAAGCATATCTTTCTGCTTTCATATTAGCCGATAAAAGATTTCTTTCATTTAACTCCTTGGCCCAAATTATCAAATCGGCAATATTCGATACTAATATCCCAGCGGCATCGCCAATCGAATTACTCCAATAGGTCACGTCTGTCAATGAGCCCAATGCTCTGGTATAAGCGTGATGATAAGGATTTGGCAAATAATTAGTCTCTGGCCAAAAAGTATGTGTTAATCCCAATGGCTGAAAAATCTTTTCTTCAAGAACCTGGCTCACAGGTTCACCAGTTACTTTCTTAATCACTAACCCCAGGAGTATAGTATTTGTATTGCTGTAATCGTATCGTGAACCGGGAGTAAATTTTAACGGGTATTTGAAAGCAGCTGCAACTAGAGATTCCGGCGTAAACCGTACCGAGCCCTGACTATTAATGTAAGAAACGTTTATCGCCGAATCATTTAGATAATCAACAAATCCGCTTGTCATATTTCCAAGCATCCGAATAGTTATTTTATCTCCACTTGGAATATTTAATTCCGGCAAATAAAAAGTTACTGATTTGTTAAGATCAATTTTACCCTCATCCGCTAGTATAAGCACGGCTTCTGTTGTAAAAGTTTTTGTAATGCTCGCAATTCGGAAGTAGTTATTTACGTTCATCAATTCATTTGTGGTTATGTTGCCTACACCGCGAGTTATGTACAACTCGCCTTCACCTTCTACACCAATGTATGCTAACAGACCGGGAGTCGGGCTCGTTCTCATTATTTTATCTGCGGCAGCTTGAAGTTTTACAATGTTATCGGTTGTAAAAACTACTAGGCGCGGCTCTGTAAGACCTTCTTCGCATGAAATTGTTATAAACGAAAAAGCAAAGATTATTGGCAACAAGTACCTGCAATTAAAACTTCTAAATTTCATAACCAACTCCTCAACGGATAAATAAAATTTCTGAAAAAACTTTTTTATGAAATTTAATCACATGCATCATAGTTTTATTTCAATAACAGTTCTGGAATTAAAAAACTAAATCCAGCTCAACTATCCATTGGTATTCAGGCTTGAAGCCATGAACAATTTTGGACAAGTACCTAAATTTTAACGGCAGCAAATATTGAATTGGAACCCTTAGCCAAATAGGCCATTCGTAATAGTTTATTCCTATCAGGGAACCGAGTTGAAAACCTATTGAAGGACTGAACAAAAAATAATTCTCACCGGGAATTTCCAAATTCACATGCTGGCCAATATCGTTAATACCCCGGACCAGAAAAGAATGTGTCCGAAACCAACCTGCTTCTATGTAACCGTATATTCCTAAAAATCTGCTTTCCGAAATCCATATATCATAATTGTAAGAGAGACCGCCTTTCAGTATGTGAGCCCACACATTAACATCATTCGCTTTCAATAACGCAAAAGACATTGTGGTTCCAAACCAATAATCTGAAGTCCACGCTTTAGTGTGATCAAAATTATAATTGTAAGAATAAAAAGTAGATCCAAACGAAATTCTCAAATCGTACTCGTGCCAGCCGTTATTTCCAGAAACAGTGCTAACTCCAAGCGAAACGGAATTTGCAACTCTGCTTCGTATAAAACTCCAGTTCTGAAGAAGCTGAGTATTTTTTTTAATTTCGGTAATATTATTCCCGTGTAATTTTAAATCTTCTACATCAGTATTGAAAGGAATCGGAATATATGTCAGTGCGCCATACTCGGCGATAAAAAAAGTTGCAACTTTTGACCCATCATCTGGTATTCGTGAAAATATCATCTTGTAATTCGAATCTGCTGAAGCCGCTTTAAACGCAAAGAATATTTCCTCAATTGATTTTGAAACAGCGCTAATTATTCTTTCGGTTTCTTCCGAATACTTTGAATAATTAATGTCGGAGTAATCTGTTTTTGTTTTCCAATAAGAAAATCTATTGCCCAATTTTCCGTCGCCGTATTGTTTCCATGTTTCGCCTTTCAGATTAGCAACGTTCACTCCCTCTGCATTATAGAAATCATGCAAAGCTCTATTATTGATTATTCCGCTCAGCAAAGAACGGTTAACCACCATATGGCCCGATGCAAAAATGTCTTCGAGAAAATGATCTGCAAATGCATTAAAGATTATTGCGTAATACATTAATTCTTTTGACTTTTCAGAGTTTTTTTCAACATACGTTCCAGCTTTTTCTGCCAGCCAAATTGCAAAAGTATGAATTGATATATACTTGTTAATCGAATTGGTTTTTTTCAGTTCGTTCATCACAGTATCAACTGAAGACGGCGATTCCAATTTGAGAATCAGTTTCTTATTGAACTCTGAAATTTGTTTTAACAGCGGTGTACCGTACTCGTGAAAGTGAGACAAATCAGTAAGAGCAAGCAAAAGATATTTGAAATCTTTGCCGAGGACTTCCATATTCGGCGCCCCCGTTTCAAACTTTGAGGAATATTCAGATTGCAATTTCACAATCCGGTTCAATACAGATTCACGATATCTCAAAAACTCGTTCAAGTCCAAAGGGTTATCGGTATGATCTCCGGATAATGCATTCAGCGTTCCATACGTTATAGTATTGTCTTCATGAGAAAGATTAATGAAATAGTAATTTGTATTCTGTGCATCATATTTCATTTGGAGAAAATTCTCCAGAAAGTCCGGCGCACCAGATGATTGGTTGAAGTAGCCTGAGTCGATCAGCTTTTTCATAACTTTCAAAAATGCTGCTTCGCCTAATTCTTTATGTTCACCGTAATCCCACGAATAACTAAGTGTAGCTGTAATTAAAATGAGGGACAAAACTTTAGTTACTAAATTCATTTTTTCCTCTCGTCAAGAAATAAACTTTAATCTTTTCCAAAACAGAGATCTTTGGAAATTTATTTTAGTTTGTAAGTAAATGCCGCGACATGAAAAAATATTGGAAGATATCAAATCGATAGGAAATATTTTGCTGGCTTTCATTTTTCGTCTCAATACAGAGTCACGTGCTATACTCACAATGAAATTGTTTCGTGAGTACATAATGAAATTTGGTTCTAACCGATCTATTAAAAAACGACACTGATTTTCTACCGAACTGCTCTACGACAAAGCAACTCTCTTATTTAAGAACAAAAAAAGAATAGCTTTTTGTAAGATAATTATAATTTAATATTATGAGTGGAAACTTACAACCTTGAACTACGAGATAAACTCTGCGAAGTTTAGAAACAAGTTAGAATTAAGTTAGCGGTTGGATTTAAGTAACTGTTGCTGTTATTAAAAAATCTTATTGTTGATCGTGAATCAACCGGCTTTTCACTTAAAAGAATTGCGCCCGGCTTCCAGCTTTTTTGCCAAGTGATGATTTCTTCAGTTCACCGATACATGATGCTCATTATAGCCGAGCAGTTCGTTCACTTTTGCAAGAGAAGAAATCGCGGTTAAGTTCTGAGGATTATTTTTTACCGCCCATTCAAACATAATTTTAGCATTATCATACATCTCCTGCATAAAAAATACTTCTCCCAAACCGGCACATGCCGACGACGACGCGGGAACCATTTTCAATTCCTCCTCGAAACATGTCTTTGCTTTTTCAATATCGCCTGCGATCAATGCTATATTACCGGTCATGTTTAGTAATTCACTTTCAGGAATTAGCACCGTGCTTTGTGTGGAATCTTTATAATTTTTTATTGCTTCGAGCAGATATTCAAGGGCAAGAGAAAATTCTTTATCTGCAATTGCAACCCGCGCTCTTTCAAAACTCTGAACGAAAGAATCCTTGTCGATAGGAAAAATTATTTGATGCGATTTAATCTCTTTATTGTGAAGCCATAGTTCATCGGGCGTAACTCCCCACTTCTCAATAAATTTATTTTTATTGATCTCGAGCTGTTCTCCATATTCTTTTTCGCCGTTGGCTTTAAAACTCTTTGAACCGTAATGATGAACGAAAACATTTTTAGCAATCGCTGTTTTATATCCGGCAATTTGAGCACGCAGGCAGAAATCGTCATCTTCATAATTCCCCGGAGTAAACCGTTCATCCAATCCGCCTATGTTTTCAATGAGATCCCGCTTAATAAGGGTACACAAAAAAGCAATACGTGGGAAGAAGAGTACATCATTTTTATTTTTAACGGAGATTGAAGAGGCATACTCTTGCATTTCATCGAGAGAGGTGTATTTTGCATCCTTATCAATCTGCACACCGCTAACAATATTGCTGATGGGTCCCACCATTCCTATTTTTTTATCGGAAGCGG
>CAZQQC010000007.1:0-48247 GCA_964595365.1 uncultured Melioribacter sp. | reverse complement strand
CGGGGTGTAGCGCAGCCCGGTTAGCGCGCTTCGTTCGGGACGAAGAGGTCGGGAGTTCGAATCTCCCCACCCCGACAGTAATTGAATCTTTAGCAAATAATTTAGTTTTTAACTCATCTTGCGCAGAGTTCGATCTATAATGAAAAAGTATAACTGTAAAACAAATTTTATTCTAAGATAACAGAAATTCGTTTGTAAAACCTAAACCTTGTGTAACATTAATTTTTTATTTAGAGAGATGGATAAAACATGGCGGCAAATCATTCATTCGATTTAGTCTCAGAAATCGATTTTCAGGAGGTAGATAACGCTATAAACCAAGCAATCAAAGAAATTCAGCAGAGATACGATTTGAAAGAATCTCATACGGAACTTTCTTTGAATAAGAAAGACAAATTAATTACTCTCAACACAAAGGATGAGTATTCGCGCAAACAAACAATAGATATTCTTCAAACAAAGTTTATTAAAAGAGGTATCTCAATTAAAGCCTTAAAAATTATGGAGCCAGAACCTGCTGCATACGGAAGACTTAAGCAAACCATAAACCTTCTGCACGGTATTTCTAAAGAAAATGCTAAGCTTGTTACAAAATTAATAAAGGAGAGCAAACTCAAAGTGAATGCTCAGATACAGGATGAACAGGTAAGAGTACAAGCATACAAAATCGACGATCTTCAGGCAATTATAAAATTGGTTAAAGAAGCCGATCTAGATTTTCCGGTTCAGTTTACTAACTACAAATAAATTTCATCTTAACATAATTCTATTGTCAGATAAGAAAGTTGACAACTTTCAAATAAGTAAGACGTGAAAGGTGAAACGTGAAAAGAGAGACGTCAAAAGGAAAACATTATAAATCTCTTTAAAATAAAAAACCCGGTTCGGATGAATCGGGTTTGTGCTGTGAATCATAAATAAATAGTATGGCTCATACGGGGAGGCCCCTTGCCCCACTATGAACGAAAATTGTTATTATACAATTCCTTGATCGAGCATTGCATCGGCAACTTTTACAAATCCTCCGATGTTAGCGCCGTTAACATAATTACCCGGTGTTCCGTATTTTTCAGCAATATCCACACATGTTTTGTGTATACTTTTCATGATAAGGTGAAGCCTGTTATCAACTTCTTCGCGCATCCACGAGTAACGCATGCTGTTCTGTGCCATTTCTAAACCTGAAGTTGCAACACCGCCGGCATTTGCTGCCTTTCCAGGTCCGTATAAAATTTTGGCATCGATGAATTTTCCGATCGCTTCAATGGTAGACGGCATGTTTGCGCCTTCACTTACAACATAAACGCCGTTCTTCAACAGATTGGCGGCATCTTTTTCGTTAATTTCGTTTTGAGTTGCAGATGGAAACGCGCAATCTGCTTTGTGGTTCCACAAAGGGTTATGATCCGCGCCTGTATCGATGGGTGTGTAAACTGCACTCTTGAATTTATCTACATAGTCTTGAATTCTACCGCGGCGAATGTTCTTCAGGTCCATCACAAATTTCAGTTTTTCTGTATCGATTCCGGCTTCGTCGTAAATGTATCCGTTGGAATCCGAAAGTGTTAATACTTTTCCGCCAAGTTGCAAAATCTTTTCAACAGTGTACTGTGCAACATTTCCGCTTCCGGAGACAAGGCATTTTTTTCCTTCTAAAGTTTGTTTACGCGTACCCAGCATTTCAGCAGCAAAATATACCGAGCCGTATCCTGTTGCTTCGGGACGGATGAGCGAGCCGCCCCAGTTTAATCCCTTGCCGGTTAATACACCGGTAAATTCATTTCGTAATTTTTTGTATTGACCAAATAAGAATCCGATTTCGCGGCCGCCAACACCAATATCGCCCGCCGGAACATCTGTGTTGTAACCGATATGACGGAATAATTCATTCATAAAGCTTTGACAGAATCTCATAACTTCGCCGTCACTCTTTCCTTTCGGGTCGAAGTCAGATCCCCCTTTTCCTCCGCCCATAGGAAGTGTTGTTAAGCTGTTTTTAAATACTTGTTCGAATGCCAGGAATTTTAGGATGCCGAGATTAACCGACGGGTGAAAACGGAGCCCTCCTTTGTACGGTCCGATTGCACTATTCATTTCAATTCTAAAACCCCTGTTAACTTGAACTTCTCCCTGATCATCTACCCAGGGCACTCTGAATAAAATAACGCGTTCGGGTTCAATAATTCTTTCGAGTATTTTTTCTTTACGATACTCAGGATGTCTTTCAAGAACTAAAACTAAAGATGAAACAACTTCAAAAACCGCTTGATGGAATTCGGGTTCACCCGGATTCTTGGCTTTTACCTGTGCCATAAAGTCTTTAACGAAATCTGACATAACAGCTCCGCTGTTGATTTGTGATTAATTGATTTGGTATAATTATGGAAGGGTCAAAAAATTTTTGACGACATTCTTTAGAAAACTTTATAATAGTTAGCTCATCTTTGCGGTGGGCTTCCAAATTTACTGGATCGGGATAAGAATAAATACTACCGGAATAGTTGGTTCTTGGTATCATTAAAGGTCAACTGCTTCCATTAAGTGAAACTAAATTAATAGCATTGTTCGACTTGCGCAACACAAAAATCAAATATTTACACGACGACTTTCCCGATTCTACATATGCACTGGATTTTATGTTTTCAGAAATTGTAAATGACCTGTTTGCTAAAAAATTAACGTCCACAGGAAATAATCCATAATTAGAATCAGTGCCGAGCTAATTACAAATGATCTGATAGTTGATGCGCCAACACCTTCTGCGCCGCCTTCGGTTCTGAAACCGATGTGGCACCCAAGCAATGATGTTACACCGCCGAAAATCATTCCCTTGATCAATCCGAAAATAAAATCTCCGAACAGGAAATAGCGCCTGGCTGAATCAAAAAAAACACTGAACGAGACATCGAGAAAAAAATTGGAAATAAAATACGCGCCGGTAATTGCAATTGTGTTAGCAAACACAACAAGTATCGGCATCATTATTATCGAAGCAAAAAAACGGGGCGTTGCAAGAAATGCAACCGGACTAATACCCATCGATTCGAGCGCATCAATTTGTTCAGTTACTTTCATCGAACCCAATTCTGCAGCAATTGAAGCGCCGACTCTTCCTGCAATCACAATTGCAGTCAGCACCGGACCAAGCTCGGTTATTATTGCTCTGCTGGTTGTTGCGCCAAGAAATGAAAGCGGCGCTATTCCTTTTAATTGATATGCCGCCTGCCACGACGCAACAGCTCCGGTGAAAATTGCAATTATGAATACCAGAGGAATAGAATTTACACCGATATGTTCCATCTGGTAAATTAAGTTTCTCGGATTCTTAAAAATTTTTGGTGTGGATTTCAAAACCTCTAAGAATAGCCGAACTACCTGTCCAAACTCTTCAAAGAAATTAAGAGTCTTTCTACCGACTAATTGAAAAATTTTGCTAATCATTTACGCTGCATAATAGTTTGGATCAAAACTAAGAAACTTGTTCCAATTATAAAATTTTTTCTTACGTATAAGATACCGGAGGCTTAAGTTTTACCGACCGTAAAAACAACAGCCCGCCTATTGGCAATTACTTTTCATTTTTAATATATTGAAATGTAATTGTTGCCATTATAATAAAAACAATTTCGAAAAAACTTTTCTTTACTGCACATGAAACGGGGATTTTCTGTATATCGTTAATTAAATATTTGTAAGTTAAAACGAACGAATGGTGTAAAAATGAACATCGAAATATTTGAGACAGAAACAAAAGTAGAGATACCCGAGAACCTGGTTTTTGGTAAAGTCTATACCGATCACATGTTCGAAGTTGATTACGATCCTAATCACGGCGGATGGTATAATCCAAAAATTAAAAAACTGGAAAACATCGAATTGAGTCCTGCTGCTATGGTTTTTCATTACGGTCAGGCAATTTTTGAAGGATTGAAAGCTTATAAACAAGATTCGGGCAGGGTTGCATTATTTAGACCGGAAAAAAATGTTGAGAGACTAAATCGATCTGCCAAAAGAATGTGTATTCCAGAGATTGACCACAATTTATTGTTGACTGCAATGATCGAATTAGTTCGGGTCGATCATGAGTGGATTCCAACAAAACCAGGTCATTCGCTCTACATTCGTCCGGTTGCATTTGCAACAGAATCTTCACTTGGTGTCCGTTCATCCGAAACTTTCAAATTAATTATCATGCTTAGTCCTGTTGGTCCATACTATCCCGAAGGGTTCAAGCCCGTACCGATTCTTTGTACCGATAAATATGTAAGGGCGGTAAGAAAAGGAATTGGCGAAGCTAAAACTGCCGGCAACTATGCGGCAAGTTTGATGGCTCAAGTCGAAGCTAAAAAGGAAGGTTTTTCACAAGTTCTTTGGCTGGATGGAATAGAACAAAAATATATTGAAGAAGTCGGGGCAATGAATATATTTGTTCATTTCAAAAATGAAATTGCAACGCCAATGTTGACTGGTTCAATTCTTCCGGGTATTACCAGAATGTCTGTAATTCAAATATTGAAGGATTGGGGTTACAACGTTCAGGAAAGAATGATCGGGATTCAAGAAGTAATGGATGCGCATAAATCTGGTAATCTTCTCGAAATGTTCGGCAGCGGTACAGCAGCAGTCGTTTCTTCGATCAGCAAACTAAAATTCAACGATACCACAATTGTATTTGATGAATATAAAGCCGGCGATCTGGCGTTATCGCTCTACGAGGAATTAACCGATATCCAGTACGGCAGAAAAGAAGATAAACACAATTGGATGACTTACGTGGATTAACTAATAAAATTGACCGCTCTCCCACTATCATGCACACCGCCGGTCGGTAGAGATTTTCATCGAGTGTTCTCTATTAGAAGGCTTTTGAGACGTTAGACAATTTAGTGTATGTTTATACAGTTTTAGCAATTTTGTCCATCACAAAATGATTATCCCCAAATCTGCATATTGCATCACAGTTTGAGCGCAACACAGAAAATAAAATATATTTTATTGGAACGTTAATATTTTTTATTGATGGTCTTGTTAATTGAAGTTTTACATCTTTCTCTCTTTTATCGGGGATAATGATATAAAGCACCTCGTCACCATCCGAGATGGTACAAGCTAGATCGGTTAATCTAAGAATTCCGGAATAAATCGAGGTCGATTTTTCTACTTCAAATGCAGCTACAATATTGTTTGTTCCTTTTTTAAACCAAAGCACATCTACAAGTTGGATTGTATTTAATGCATCCTTATCCACATTGATTTGCGGAAAATCTTTCAGACAAAGAAATGAAAAATTCGAACCCTTATACGATTTAGACAAATCATTGCGAGCACAGATCACATCATAACCAAGAGTATTGCCTATTTTCAAAAGATGATATTGCATTTCAGAATGTAAATTCTCTTCTTCTTTCTCATCAATTATTTCTTGTTGTCTCTGGCGGAATGTCAACTCAATTTTTTCCCGGTCGGTACATGAAATATATTCATCCGTACCAACTAATATTCTTTGTGTACCTATTTCATAAAGAAGGCCTGCAAAGGCTCCAAGGTCCAGAGAAAGTTCCCTCTGATATTTTTTATTAGTGTCAACGATCATCTCTCGAATTTTTAAATAGTCTGCCCATGAGCCTAATTTTTTCTTGTCTCTGAATAAATAATTGAATCCTTTAAGGATAGCAGTATTGAATGGCGCGATCATCGTTGGATGGATGAAATAAATAATATTTGCGACTGCCGGCCCTAGTCCCTTAATTCTTAAACTATCAAGTTTGATCATCTCCTCAATAATTTGGTTTTCTTTAGTTGTATTAAGGATATTATCCAGGAATTGTCCAAATGTAGTCTTGTTAACTTCATTTTCATAAATGTCGGGTATGCGCAATTTTGGTTTCCAATAAAATGGATGTGCCGCACCTTCAAAGATTTGTTTTTGTTCTGTTATACAGGACAAAACAAATTCAAGCGATGTCCCTTTGAAATCATTCCCGAATTTTTTTTGTCTTATATCCTCAATAACTTGTATCGCTCCTCGTTTGATTGAACGAAATGCTTTCAATCTTTCTTCATTATTTACAAACCAGGTATTGTATACCGATTGATTATCATCTTTATACTGCTTTATTATTTCAAAAAGATTTTTTTCCATGGTGTTCATTGTATAATGTTTTTGCTCAACTATCAGTTACACTGTATAAATCAATCTATAAATGGATAATAAACGTTGAAATATATAACAGGTTACAAAAATAGATTGACCCGATTGAAACGGATGTTTCAATTTCGACGCTACGTGTAAAATAGAATTACACTTTACTATTCTTATCAGGTAAATTTGTTTACCCTTCTAAAATTAGTTTCACTTCTCCTTCATATTGTTAACAACATAAAATAATCGGCACTTACTTGCAAACCATAAACTGCAGTTATCAAACACGACTGCAACTTGCTAAATGCCAAATGACATATGACAAATGATAAAGAACCAGTGACCTTGTACACCCCGTTTTTTTAGAGTATACTAAATATCTATCAAAAAAAGTTTGTTCTCTTAAAAATTTTACTTGACTAGTGTTCTTCCGTTCACTAATTTATAGGTGAACAAAGGAACACTAATATGAAAAGTGAATTAACCGAACGTCAGAAAGAAATTCTGGATTTCATCCAGCAGTATGCAGTTGTAAAAGGATTCCCCCCTTCATTCCGGGAAATCGGTAAGCAATTTGGAATTGCAAGTACCTTTGGCGTCAAGCGCCACATCGACGCTCTAGTTAAGAAAGGATACCTCTCCAACGAAAGCAAGACCAGCAGAACAATCGCCGTTCTCGGAGAACATGCTAACAAACCGAAGCATCATTCCGATAATCTAGTTGAACTTCCGGTTGTAGGTAGAGTGGCTGCCGGTCAGCCGATTTTAGCAGAAGAGAATATTGAAGGCAACTTTATGGTCGATTCAAATATGCTTAACAGCAGAAACAACTGTTTCGGCTTAAAGGTACGCGGAGACAGTATGATCAATGCGGGCATATTCGAAAACGATCTCGTTATTATTTCACCCCGGCAAGAAGTTTCTAACGGCGATATTGTTGTTGCTCTTCTTAGAGACGAAGCAACGATGAAACGTTTCTTCAAACAGGGAAACAAAGTAACTCTTATTCCGGAGAACGAAAAATATCTGCCTATAGAAGTTGAAGACATAGAAGAATTTTCGATCATAGGAAAAGTTGTCGGTGTTTTCAGAACATATAATTAAAGGAAAAGAAATGAAATCGTTATTATTCACATCGGCAATCATAAATAGAAACAGAGTGAAATTTTTGTATGGTTTTAATGAAGTAGTTTTGGAACCTTATCACATGAACAGAAATAAAAATGGTAAGAAAGTTTTGTTCGGCAGAATTATCGGATCGAGTGAAATAAAAATGTATGAGTTTAAAAAAATGTGCAACATAAAAGTGTTACCGGAAGAAAGGTTTTCTCCGGCGATACCGATAATTCCGGGATTTAATTAGGAAAGGATATGGCTTCCAAATCCAAACGGGAAAGAGTTGATCTTCTGATCGATCATCTGTGGCAGCACGGCTACCTGACATTAAGCCGCAAATACGGAAAGTTCTTGCCCAGCCCGCCGATGATGGGCAATTACGAAGTTGACGCCGTTGCTAAGTATAAAAAGAAAATTGCAATCGGCTTAACGGTCTCCGAAGAAGAATTGAACGAACCGAACTTTTTATCCAAGCTCGATTTTCTTGTTCATTACAATTCACGGTTCCCGAAAAACCGGTTTACGCTTTTTCTTGGAGTACCTTACAATGCAGTAGTTAAAACGTCGGTTCTTGTTTCTTCGCTGCCGGAAGAAATCCAAAATCACATTAAGATAGTAACCTTACCGGAACACGATTCGAAAAAATAATTACAGCTGATGTTACGCAAGATTTGGGCTTGACAAACGAATTTTCTGTTGTCTTAGAGAAAATATTCGTTTTGCAATTTTAATTTTCACGGTCGATCAAACCTTGCATAAGGTGAGTTACAGAGATTATTCGTACATTTGCTTACCTTGACATTTAAGCACTTGAAAACTATTTTTTCAAGCTCATTTTTGAGGGTGAAAAATTAAGTTGGCAAAAAAATTAAACGCGGCAGACAAAAAAAGAATCGAAGAAGTCAAAGCCAAAGGAAACATCCCTCAGCACATTGCAATAATTATGGATGGCAACGGGAGATGGGCAAAAAAACGCAGCCTTCCCCGAGTAGCAGGTCATCGCAAAGGGGTGGAAACGGTTCGCGAAATTGTTGAAGTATGCGTAAATCTCGGTGTAAAAATTTTAACTCTTTATACTTTTTCTACCGAGAATTGGAAACGTCCGCAAGATGAAGTATCTACTTTAATGCGGCTTATTGTAAAGAGTTTGCAGAACGAAACCGACGAATTGAATTCAAATAATATTAGATTAACAACAATTGGTGACACAAGTTCCCTTCCGAACATCGTTCAGGATGAGTTGTACACAGCACTCAAGAAAACTTCACACAATGAAAAAATGACATTGAATCTTGCACTAAGTTACAGCGGAAGATGGGAACTTGTTGAAGCGGTTAAAGATATAACAAAACAAATTGTTGCGGGCAAGTTGAAACCGGACGAAATCTGCGAAGAGGTCATTTCCAGGAATCTAACAACAGCAAATATGCCCGATCCCGATTTACTGATAAGAAGCAGCGGCGAGTTCAGAATCAGCAATTTTTTATTATGGCAAATAGCCTATGCGGAAATTTTTGTTTCTGACGTTTTATGGCCCGATTTCGGGTGCAAACATTTATTGGAAGCTGTTGAAGACTATCAAAAAAGAGAAAGAAGATTCGGATTAGTTAGTGAACAATTATCCAGCAACTACAAAAATATTCGGAATGCTAAAACACACTCGAAGAAATTGGCTAAAGTTTAGTCTCATCATATTTTTTATTTCATTCACCGGTGTTCTTGCACAAGCTCAAAAGGTGAACTACAAGATTTTAGGTCTGTCTGTCGTTGGAAATAAAACTGCCGACGCATCAACCATAATTGCGAATTCGGGACTAAAAGTGGGCGACGAAATTTCCATCCCGGGCGATCAGACAAACAATGCAATTAAGCATCTATGGAATCTTGGAATTTTTCAAAATGTAGAGCTCATAATAGAAAAGACAGTTCAGGAAGGAATCTTTCTTCAAATCAAAGTGACCGAATATCCCCGTCTCGAAAAAATTATCTTCCGCGATAACAAAGAAATCAAAGAAGACGATCTGATGAAAAAAGTAAATATTGTTCGAGGTCAAACTCTTAAACAGCAGGACCTCGTGCGTATAGAAGAGAAAATAAAATCGCAATACAACGACGAAGGTTACCTCAACGCAAAAATTGATTATAACTACTATACTTTTTTTCAAGCCGATACGAGCAAAAACGAAATTAAAGTAATCTGGCGCAACGAAAAAGATTTATCGAAAGAATACACCACCACTTATGAACTGGATCAGGCTTCTTCCATTAATTCAATTTCAAGAATAAAAGAACGAACCCTTGTAATTTTCGATATCAAAGAAGGTGCGGAAGTAACAATTCGAAACATTTTTTTCCGTGGCAACAAAGCTTATGACGATGGAACTCTTAAAGGAGAGTTCGACGATACTAAAGAATCAAAATGGTGGAAGTTCTGGTCATCGCCAAAGTTTAAACGCGACAAGTTCGAAAAGGACAAAGAACTGCTTACCAAATTTTACAGAAAAAACGGTTACCGGGATTTTGGCGTTTTAAAAGACAGTTTGATTTTCTCTGCAGATAAAAAACATGTTGACGTTGTAGCAAGTGTTTATGAAGGTAACCGATACAAGGTAAGAAACATTATTTGGGAAGGCAACAGCGTTTATCCGTCTGACGCATTGAACGAACGGCTCGGCTTTAAAAAAGGCGACGTTTACGATTATGAAAAATTCAACCAGAATTTGCGCTATAACGATAAACAATCGGACGTTTCTTCTCTCTACCAGGATAACGGTTACCTCGCATTTCAGCTTGATGCAAAGGAACAAAAAGTTGAGCCGGATTCTATCGATTTCTTAATCAAAGTAACGGAAGGAAATCGTTTCAAGGTTGGCAAAGTGGATATTACCGGCAATGAAAAAACAATGGATAAAGTTGTACGCCGCGAACTTTACACCATTCCCGGAAGTTACTTCAGCCGCAGTTTTATTTTAAGAAGCATTCAGCAGTTAGCAAATCTTCAGTACTTCAACGTTGAAAATTTATACAAGGGCGGTATCGATTACAGACCGGCAAGCGATAGCACTGTAAACTTAGCTTACAAAGTCGAAGAGAAATCCAGCGATTATCTGAATGCATCGGTTGGTTACAGCGGCGCGTTCGGCTTTAGCGGGGCTATCGGTTTTACTCTAACAAATTTTTCTATAGCGCATCCGTTTCAGATGGGGGGCGGACAAGTTCTAAATTTCAACTGGCAGTTTGGTGTTGGAAGTTATTACAGAACATTCTCGCTCGGATTTACAGAACCATGGTATAATGATACGCCTACTTCGGTCGGGTTCGATGTGTTCGATACACGTCAACGTTACATTTACTATTTGCAACAATCCGGCATAACATTCAGAGTAGGCAGAAGACTTACATGGCCGGATGATTTTTTCTACGTTCAAGGTCTGTTGCGTTTTCAATATAACAATGTAATTGACGGCGCAAACTTTTATCCCATCGGAGTTACGCGTCAATACACACTTGGAACAACGATAACCAGGACCGACATCGATAATCCTATCTTCCCTTCTCGCGGTTCCAAAATATTACTTAGCGGAGAAATTTCCGGCGGACCGTTCTTACCGGGTAATCTTAATTATTATAAGATAAATTTCAAAACAGAATGGTATAAATCTTTATTTAATTCAAATAGATTTGTACTTTACACTTTATCGGAACTGGGTTATATTGGAGAATTGAAACAAGGAACGCGGCTAAGAATTAACCCGTTCGAGTTCTTTTACATGGGCGGTACAGGATTGATTATTGCAACGACCCAGTTAAGAGGTTATGGGGATAGAAGTTTAGGATTGCGAAATGCAGCAACAGGACAGGTAATCGGAAGCAGTGTATTGGCAAAATTTACAACTGAATTTAGAGTTGCCCTGGCAATGGAACCGATTCCGATTTATCTGCTTACTTTTGCAGAAGCTGGAAACGTTTATTACGATATGTCCCGTACAAACTTGTTCGATTTGAAACGTTCGGTGGGTGTAGGCGCTAGAATTTTATTAAACCCGGTAGGATTAATCGGTTTCGATTATGGATACGGATTCGACCGGAAGAGTGTGGATGGTCAGGACCCGCAATGGACTTTCCACTTCCAGTTTGGAAAAGGATTTTAACAACCATTAAAAAAGAGGTAATCGTGAAAAGAGTCACTTTATTAGTATTAATTATTTTTTCTTCAGCACTTTTTGCTCAAACCACACAAACCCAAACAGCTTCATTGAAAATAGGTTATGTTGATTCCGAAATTATTCTTGCCCAGTACCCGGAAGCTATAAAAGCGAAAAGCGATCTAGACGGACTTGTTGCCAAATGGAAAAAAGAAGTCGATAGCATCACAACCGATCTTCAAAAATCTTATGGAGATTATCAGAAACAATCTCAAACAATGAAGCCGGATCAGCTTCAAAAATTGCAGCAGAGCATTGTTGAAAAAGAACAAAAACTTCAGCAATACAAAGATCAAAAATTTTCTCAGCCGAATGGCGAATATTTTGTAAAACAAGACCAGTTAATGAAGCCGGTGAAACAAAAGATATTCAAGGCAATCGACGAAGTTTCTAAAGAAGAATTCATGCAGTTTGTTTTCGATAAAGCGGGAGAGGTTGTTCTTCTGCGTGCAGATCCTCAGTTCGATATTACATATAAGGTTCTCGATCGTCTAAAAAGAGGTAAATAAACATTACCGGAAAATCAATCATGAAAAAAATTGGATTAGTACTGTCAACCCTTCTTATTCTTTCTGCGCCGGAACTGAAGGCCCAGCCTAAAATCGGTTATGTCGATAGCGACGCAATTATGAAACAATTGCCCGACTATCAGGATACGCAAAAGAAACTGGATGCCATTATAAAAGAATGGCAGGAAGAGCTGTCGAAGATGGAACGGGATTGGAAAGCGAAATACGACGACTACGATAAACGTAAACTTATACTCAGCGAACAAAAGCGGGTCGAAATTGAAAAAGAATTGGTTCAGACGGAAAATCAAATCTCAAAATACAGGCAGGATAAGTTCGGCGTGAAAGGCGAACTATTTCAGAAACAGGAAGATTTGATGAAACCGCTTCAAAACAGAATCTTCAATGCAATACAGAAAGTTGCAAAAGACGGAGATTATGATTTTATTTTCGACAGAAGCGGAAACATTCTTTTTCTTTACGCAAAAGAACAGTACGACGTAACTAATCTTGTTTTAGAAAAACTTAAATGAGAGATTATGAGAATAAGATTGAAAGATGCCGCCGACTTTGTCGGCGGTGTTGTTATCGGTAACCAGGAAACTGAAATAACAGGACTTGCCAAGATCGAGGAAGCGGTAGAAGGTGATTTAACTTTTCTTTATTTACCTGCCTACGAAAAATTCCTCAGCACAACAAAAGCTTCGGCAGTATTAATCGGACCGGAATTCAAAAAGAGGCGGAATGATTTAAACTACATCGAAGTGAAAGATCCGAATGTAGCTCTTCAGAAAATCATTATATCCTTTCTTAAACCGAAACCATCGTTGCAGGGAATCGACCCGAGTGCATATGTCGATCCGGCTGCTTTAATAGGCAGTAATGTTGCCATCGGGAAAAATGTTGTTGTTGAAGCCGGATGCATCATTGGCAACAACACAACAATTTATCACAACACTGTTGTAATGGAAAAAGTGAAGATAGGCAGCAACTGTTTAATTTATCCTAACGTTTCCATCCGGGAAAATTGTGTACTCGGAAACAATGTTATAATTCATTCGAACACAGTAATCGGTTCCGACGGATTCGGTTATATTCCCGACGAAAAAGGTGTTTACAACAAAGTTCCTCAAATTGGAAATGTGGTACTCGAAGACGATGTTGAACTCGGCTCTAATGTTTCGATCGACCGCGCAACATTAGGTTCTACGGTGATTAAGAAAGGCGTAAAAATTGATAACCTGGTTCAAATTGCACACAACGTTTCCGTGGGAGACCACACTGCAATTGCTTCTCAAAGCGGAATTGCCGGAAGCACTTCGATTGGCAAACATTGCATATTAGCCGGACAGGTTGGGGTTGTAGGACATATTGAACTTACGGACAATGTTGTAATCGGTGCTCAGTCCGGAGTATCAAAATCTATTTTGAAACCCGGCAAATATCGTGGCTCGCCAACCCTTGAGATGGGACAGATGCTCAAAATTGAAGCTCGTGTTAGAAACATTGCATTGTACGCAGAAAAAATTAAAAAGTTAGAAGAAAAAATTGCATCTTTGGAAAAGAAAATTTCACAACTAATTTCGAAAGGTAGTTGATGCTGGAACTGCAACGAACTATTGGCAAAGCTGTTTCGCTTTCTGGAACCGGTTTGCACACAGGAACATCGTGCACAATGACATTTAGACCTGCACCCGAAAATTCGGGAATTAAATTTATCCGTACGGATCTTGGCGGTAGGCCCGAGATTCCTGCCAATGCAGATTTTGTTGTTGAAGTCTCGCGAGGCACAACATTGGGACTCGGCAACGCACGTGTTCATACAGTTGAGCACGTTCTGGCTGCTGTAGTTGGATTGCAAATCGATAACATAACAATTGAACTTGACGGTATCGAACCTCCCATAGGGGATGGAAGCGCAACGCCTTACGTCGATAAACTTCTTGAAGCCGGTTTTGTTACTCAGGAATTCCCTAAAGACTATCTGGTAATAGATCAAACAGTAATGTATCATAACGACGAAGAGAAAATTGATATAGTTGCTCTCCCGCTCGATAATTATAGAATTACCATAATGGTCGATTATGAATCGCCGGTTCTAGGAAGCCAGCACACAGGACTTTTCGATTTGGAAAAAGAATTTATTCCGGAATTTGCGTCCGCTAGAACTTTCAGTTTCTTGAGCGAAGTTGAGATGCTTGCAGATAAAGGTTTGATCAAAGGCGGAAACATCGACAATGCAGTTGTTATCGTTGATCATAAAATTGATGATGCAGGACTGAAACGTTTAAAAGAAAAATTGAAATTAGACAAAGACCTAACCCTTAGTCATGAAGGTTTTCTGAACAACAATAGACCGCGGTTCAAAAATGAACCTGCACGTCACAAACTTTTGGATTTGATGGGAGACCTCGCGTTAATCGGTGTTCCTATCAAAGCACAGATTTTAGCTGCAAGACCGGGGCATAAAGCTAATGTCGAGTTTGCAAAAAAAGTCAGAAGTCTATACCAGCAGAAGAAGCTCGTTAAGAAGTATCAGTTTGTTAAAAAGGAAGGCGTTGTTTTCGATGCAAATGCAATTCAAAGAATTCTTCCGCACCGTTATCCTTTTCTCTTAGTGGATAAAGTAATCGATCTCGAACTCGATAAAAAAGTTGTTGGGGTTAAATCGGTAACAGTTAACGAACCTTTCTTTCAAGGGCATTTTCCGGGTCATCCGATAATGCCGGGCGTGTTAATTGTCGAAGCGCTCGCACAGGTCAGCGGAATTCTCGTTCTCAACTCGCTTCCTAATCCCGAAAACAATCTTGTTTATTTTATGAGTATCAACAATGCAAAGTTTAGAAAACCGGTAGTACCCGGCGACCAGCTGTACCTTGAAGCGGAATTGATTAGCAAAAAGAGCAAATATTTTTCCGTAAAAGGCTCCGCTTACGTTGACAATAATCTTGTTGCCGAAGCCGAGTTTATGGGCGCAATAACTAACAGAGAAAATAATCAATAAACTTCCTTTTTATGAGCAACTTTCATCCAACCGCAATTGTAAGTCACAAAGCAAAAATTGGCAGTAACGTTGAAATTGGTCCCTATGCAATAATTCACGACGATGTAGAAATCGGTGACGGAACAACTATAGGCGCCGGTACAGGAATTTATAACGGCGCAAGAATCGGTTCCAATGTAAAAATTTTTCAGAATGCCTCAATTGCAAACTTACCCCAAGATTTAAAATTTGATGGCGGAAAAACATATTTATATGTTGGAGATAACAGCGTCATCCGGGAATTTGTAGCGCTACACCGCGGAACATATGCAACGGGAAAAACAAGCATCGGCAAAAATTGCCTTATAATGGCTTACGCTCACGTTGCACACGATTGCCATCTTGGTGACGACTGCATCCTCTCAAACGGTGTTCAAATTGCCGGACACGTTGAAATAGAAGATACTGTTATTATTGGCGGATTATCGGCAATACATCAATTCTCAAAAATCGGGAAACATTGTATGATCGGCGGCGGATCGATGGTTAATACCGATGTACCCCCGTTTATACTTACTTCCGGCTATCCCGCGCGTTATATGGGATTAAACATTGTAGGTTTGAGAAGAAGAAATTTCTCTAACGAGGCAATCGAAGCAATAAAAGAAAGTTATAGGATTTATTATCAGAGCGGATTAACCCCAGCCATCGCTAGAGTAAAAATTAGTGAAAAATATCCGGACAATTCCAGCGTAAAAGAGATTCTCACATTCATGGAAAAATCCACACGCGGCATCATAAGAAAATGATTTGGCATTTCATCGATTCCGGTTTTGATACCGGAGAACGTAACATGCAGTTCGATCTTTATCTCGCACAAACTTGCGATCGCGACGAAGCTTTTTTCAGAATTTACAGATGGCAACCTTACTGCATTTCCCTCGGTGCTAACCAAAGCTTCTGCAATATCAATCTCGATCGGGCGATTGCCGATGGAATTGATATCGTAAAACGTCCTACCGGCGGCCGCGCAATTCTTCATGCAGAAGAACTTACATACACCGTTATTTTACCGTTGAATGACCGCTTCCATCTACGCGAGATTTACTTTAAGATTTCCGCTGCATTGATGCACGGACTTAAAATCTATAATCCTCTTCTTGCAAAGTCGGAATTGGAAAACTATCAGCCAAACTTCCCAAAACTTCTTGAAGAACCTTCCGGCGTTTTGTGCTTTGCAAGTACTGCCAGAAACGAAGTGAAATTCAACGGCAAGAAACTTATTGGAAGCGCACAAAGAAAGTTAAATAATGTTGTTCTTCAGCACGGATCGATCCTGTGCGGAACAAAGCATCAAGAACTTCCAAAGTATCTTAACGCCAACGAAAATACAAAAGAACGGTTACAAATCGAGCTGACCGAAAAGACAACGGAGATAGAAACCATCCTTGGCGAGAAAACAGATTACCAAAAACTGAAAACCTGCCTTATGGTAGGATTCGAACTGGAATGGCAGATTCGTTTTGAAAAAATTCCGTGGCAGGGTAACTTTACCGCGAAACAATATTTATTTCATCAGCAGCATCTCACTTGATTGGACAATTCATTTACACTCATTGTAAAATGTACCCCCCCGTTTGTATGCGGTCACGTAAGCATTATCATTCGCATAAACAATAAGAGGCTACCGGTGTGTTTCAAATAACACACAGACAATGTTTTAAGGAGGTTATTCCACTTGAAAATTTTTATAGAAAGAAAGAACTCTTATCATTAGCTTTGCACATATAAGTCAAAAAAAATATCATGAGCTATCAACCTATAAAGTTTGATAAAGAGCTGTTTAAGAAAAGCCGTTATCTGAAATTTCAGAATTTTCATAACCTAATGCGTTTCCGCATCCGGGATATTCTACTTGTTTCCAGTTTATATGATTCATACATCTTTGAAGAGGACGAGCGGCTTTACGAACTGATTCGTCAGGAGTACCAGGGCTTGAATTTGAGTCATTCGCCGGAACTCGTTCAAGTTTCGAACGGCGATGAAGCAATACGCATTGCAAAAGAAGAACGCCGTTTCGATTTGATTATCACCACTCTCCATATCGAAGATATGAATGCAATAACTTTTGCCAAGAAGGTCAAAGAATGCGGCCTCGAAATTCCCATCGTTTTGCTGAGTTACGATAACCGGGAGATGACCGAATTAATTTCTACAAAAGACATTTTGATTTTCGATAAAGTTTTTATGTGGCAGGGAGATTATAGTATTGTTCTTGGAATCATAAAATTTCTAGAAGACAAAATGAATGTTGAGCACGATACAAAAAGTGTCGGGCTGCAAACTATAATTCTTATCGAAGACAACATAAGATTTTATTCGTCGTATTTACCGATCATTTACACCGAGGTGCTTAAGCAATCCCAGAGTTTAATTTCGGAAGGAATAAATCTTTCCCACAAATTTTTGCGAATGCGCGCACGTCCCAAAATTTTACTCTGTTCCAGTTACGAAGAAGCATGGTCGTATTTTGAAAAGTATGAAGAATATATATTGGGAATAATTTCAGATATAGATTTTGCGCGCAACGGGCAACCGGATGCCGAAGCCGGAATCTCTTTTGCGAAAAAAGTAAAAGAGCGTCAGCCGGATATACCGATTTTGCTTCAATCAACAAATCGGGATAATGCAAAGATTGCTGCTTCTATAGGAACTTCTTTCCTGTTGAAAGACTCTCCTACTCTACTTGAAGAATTGAAAGCTTTCATGCTGCACAATTTCGGTTTCGGAGATTTTGTATTCAGAACCGAAAACGGCAACGAAGCTGGACGCGCACGTAATTTAACCGAACTTGAAGAGCAGCTTGCCATTGTACCCGACGAAAGCATAAAGTATCACGCTTCGCGAAATCATTTTTCTAATTGGCTGAAAGCAAGAACTGAATTTTGGCTTGCCCATCAGCTTCGTCCCAAAAAAGTCGGTGATTTTCCATCAATTCATGCTTTGAGAAAATTGCTGATTGACTCGCTCCGCGAATTCCGTAAATCTCGTCAGATTGGAGTAATTCTCGATTTCAACAAAGAAACTTTTGATGCAACAACAACATTTGCGCGCATCGGAGGCGGGTCGCTTGGCGGTAAAGCACGCGGGCTCGGTTTTGTCAACAGTTTGCTAAGCAATTTTGATATTCGCAACAAGTTTGAAGGAGTAAAAATATTTGTTCCACCTGCTGTAGTTTTGGGCACAGATGTATTCGATCATTTCTTGGGTGATAATAATCTAAGAGAGTTTGCCCTTACTTGTGAAGACAACGAAGAACTTAAACAAAGATTTTTTGATGCAAAAAAATTTCCTTACTATGCTGTCGAAAACTTGCGTGCATTTCTTGAATTAGTTAAAGAACCGCTTGCCGTACGATCCTCGAGTCTTCTGGAAGACTCGCAAGGGCAACCGTTTGCAGGTGTTTACGATACATTTATGCTTCCGAACAATCATCCGAATCTTGAAATCCGCTTGAAACAATTGCTTCATGCCGTGAAACGAATTTTTGTTTCTGTCTTCTTTCAAAAATCCAAAGATTACATGAAGGTAACAACATATCGTTTGGAAGAAGAGAAGATGGCAGTAATAATTCAAAAGATGGTTGGTGCCGAACACAACGGGAAATTTTACCCGGACATTTCCGGAATTGCCAAATCATACAATTTTTATCCGGCTCTTCCGCTCAAATCGTCAGACGGAACGGCAGCAGTTGCGCCCGGACTTGGAAAAGCAATTGTTGAAGGAGGTTTAACTTTTCGCTTTTGTCCCAAGTATCCGTTACAACAACTTAATGCCGGTGGAATTAAAGACCTTTTGAAATACACACCAAAAGATTTTTTTGCTCTGGATTTGTATGAAGAGTACTCCGACAAAAATATTGATGAAGAACGTCTCACAAAAAGATACCCGCTAACAGATGCCGAAAAAGACGGAACTCTTGATGCCGTTGGTTCAACTTACGATAACGATAACCTTACTATTTACGATGGTGTTCGCAGACCAGGGCCCAAGATTTTTACGCTGGCACCAATTTTAAAATATAAAATATTTCCACTTCCCGAAATTTTGGACCTTCTTTTAGAACTGGGCACCTGGGGAACCGGCTCGCCAATTGAAATCGAGTTTGCCGTTAATCTAACGGTTTCACCGCGACAACCGAAAGAATTTGCCCTGCTGCAGATTCGTCCGCTTGTTATAAGCAGCGAAATAGAAGGGCTGGAACTTGAAAACTATGAACCAGAAAGATTAATTTGCAAAAGCAGCCAGGTGCTGGGACACGGTGTAATAGACAATGTGAAAGATATTATTTACGTCGATCCTGAAAAATTCGATCGTAAATTTACACGCGAAGTAGCGCGTGAGATTGCACAACTCAATTCCAAAATGATAAACACACGCACACCTTATTTATTAATTGGTGTAGGAAGATGGGGCACGCTCGATCCCTGGCTTGGTATTCCGGTAACATGGGAACAGATCAACGGCGCTAAGGCAATTATTGAATCCAACTTTACTGATTTCAACGTTTCGCCCTCGCAAGGCTCTCACTTTTTCCAAAACCTAACTTCATTCAAGGTTGGATACTTTACAATAGATAACTTTACCAGGCAAGGGTTTATTGACTGGGATTGGCTGCGGAAACAAAAAATTTGTGAAGGCAAAGATTTTATAAAACATATTAGTCTAAAAAAACCGATCTCTATCAAAATAAACGGCCGCGGCAGCAAAGGCATAATTGTTAAGCCGTAAAAGGCGTTTCAAATTTGTAAATTGAATTGTAAATAAAAAAGGACGGTTCGAATCGATGCAAAAATACATAAGCTTTTACATGAGATAAAAAAATATATGGCGAGCCCATGCAAACAATTCTGTCGAAGGCTTTGAAACACTATAATAAAGTTGAATTCTGGAACGAAGTTAATTCAGCCTATGAAAATTAGAAATTGGATAAGAAATCGTGGCGTGAGGAGCTTGAAGAGCGAAAAGTGCAGGCTAAAACTTTGAAAGCTTGAGAATAAAGAAATCAAAATGAACACGGCTAATCTCGGTGAAATTTGGATGATTAACTTAAACCATGCAAAGGGAAGAGAGGGTCCAGTATATGACCAGCTGTTATTATTTCCGATTATTTTTTTAACGACAGCGCCGCAGAATTGGTTATTGTTTTGCCGGTCACTTCATAGAAGAAATGAATTCCTTTACATGTTCAGCTGTCGACCAAAGAGACCGGATTAAAAATTGAAAGTATTTGTAAAATGCGAAAATATAGAATCAATTTCGAAAGAAAGACTAATAAATTGTATGGGAAGTATTAATCCGACTACTTTGTAAGAAGTTGAATATAAAATAAAATTATTATTGGAATTATAACGCGAGGCACCAATGCCGAATTTTGTAATTAAACCTGCAGTAAGAACCGATAACATTACGTACGCGGTTCGGGATATTGTTGTTTTAGCAAATGAAGTTGCCAGTACCGGCAAAGAAATGCTTTACCTAAACATAGGCGACCCGAATCTCTTTGATTGGGAACCGCCGAAACATTTGCTTGAAGAAACTTACAAGGCAATGCTAAAAAATTTTAACGGCTACGCTCCTTCATCAGGAATCAAACCGGCAGTTCAAGCTATCGAAAAAGAAGCAGAGAAAAAGGGAATAAAAAACATTCAAGATATTTTTGTAACTACCGGCGCCAGCGAGGCAATTGACATTTGTCTAACAGCATTAGTTAATGACGGTGAAAATATCCTGACCCCAACTCCCGGTTATCCATTGTACACTGCAATACAAAGTAAACTTCAGGCTATGGAAAATCCTTACTATCTTGATGAAAACAACGGATGGCAGCCGAACATCGAAGACATCAAAAGTAAAATTAACAGCAGGACACGCGGAATTATTTTGATAAATCCGAATAATCCTACCGGTTCAAATTCATCGTTGGAAACATTACAACACATTATCGATCTGGCGATCGAGCATAATCTTGTAATCTTTGCCGACGAGATTTACGATAAACTTTTGATGGACGAAAAAAAACATACAGCGATTGCATCGCTGAATGCCGAGGTTCCGATGATCACGTTTGGAGGTCTTTCCAAAAATTATATGGTACCGGGATTCAGAATCGGCTGGGGAATTGTAAGCGGTAACAAAACTATTTTAAAAGATTACATCGGAGCGATAAACAAATTGCTGCGGGCGCGTTTATCGGCAAATCATCCCGAGCAATATGGAATAGCTCCGGCATTGCTTGGAGATCAATCACATCTTGAAGTTGCAAGGAAGAAGTTAACAAGCAGGAGAAATCTGACCGTTGAAATGATGAATGCAGTTCCGGGAATTTCGTGCGTTGCACCCGAAGGGGCGTTCTATGCATTTCCACGACTTCACAATATTAACGATGATGCACATTGGACTTCACAGCTCATAAAAGAAACCGGTGTTGTTGTTGTTCCCGGCAGCGGATTCGGGCAGGTACCGGGCACTCACCATTTTAGAATTGTATTCCTTCCACAGGAAACCATTTTGGAGAAAGCATACAAAGCAATTGCTGCTTTCAATGAAAAGTACATTGATAAGTTTGAAAATGTAAACGAAAGAGTATAAAACGTAGAATGCTGAAACAAACTCTACACTCTACGTTCTGCATTATTGTAAGACAATACCACATCATAAATCCCCCTCAAATACCCGGTGGACATTTCCAGTCAAAGTATTGTGGAAAACTGAGGACTCGGTTAGAAAAAAAACTAATCGGTGCAATAGGGAAGCTCATCGCTGCTCAAGCTTTAAACAGAGATTTAATTTTGACTACCAACTATGAAAGAGAATTTAGGAAAGTATATCGACTTGCGATAGGAAACCGGGTTTGATTGCGTAAGGGCTCTTCTCTATATTTACTTCGCATTTTAAAAAAATTTTAAGATATTTTTTCTTGAAGAACATAAAAATTACTCAATTGCCCAGAGGTTTAAGAATAGTTTCAGAAAAAATAAACTATGTCAATTCGTTTTCGCTTGGATTCTGGTTCAATGTAGGTTCGCGTGATGAAACGCCAGAGAACAGTGGAATCTGTCATTTTCTAGAGCACATGTTTTTCAAGGGGACGAAAAAACGTTCTGCAAAAAAGATTGCCGAAGACATCGAATCGCTCGGAGGCTATTTGAATGCATTCACGTCGAAAGAACATACGTGTTTTTACGGAAGAGGATTGAGCCGGCATCTCGAAAAAACTTTTGAAGTCCTCTCCGACATGGTTCAGAATTCCATATTCGATCCAAAGGAAATTGAAAAAGAATCCAAAGTTGTAATTGACGAACTGTACGACATCGAAGATTCGCCGGAAGAACTGATCTTCGACAGATTTGAAAGCAACGTGTTCAAAGGTAATTCACTTGGAATGCAGATCATCGGAACGGAAAAAAATCTCCGTGCATTCAGACAAAATGATTTAATCAATTTTGTTAAACAGAATTACACAATTGACCGGTTCTTTATTGTTGCCTCAGGAAATATTGAACACAAGGACTTAATCAAATTTGCCGAAAAATATATTGTTCGCAAATTTAAAAGTGTAAATGAAAAAAAACGCTCGCTGGAAATTTTTCCAGCTACCGATTTTTATGTTCAGAAAGACACACAGCAGGTGCATTACATTTTGGGAAAACCCACTTACGGCATCAAAGAGAAAAAAAGAAATGCAGTTAGTGTGCTTTCGCATATTCTAGGCGAAGGAAGCAGCTCGCGGCTATTTCAGAAAATTCGCGAGGAACATGGCATTGCATATCAAATAAACACATTCGTTAATTCGTTCTTCGATATCTCAACATTTGGCATTTACTTTTCTACTTACGATAAGTCGGTTCGTAAAGCGCAAGATTTGATCTTCGATGAACTTGATAAAATCAAAAAGAAAAAAGTTGATAGGATAGAATTAAACCGTGCCAAAGAGTATTTGATTGGAAGCATGCTGATGGGACTTGAGAGCACCACAAATAGAATGCTAAGACTGGCTCAATCAATAATTTATTTTGGGAAAATTAAATCTGTTAAAGAAACTGTGGATAATATTCAAGCAGTAACAGCCAAAGAAATCAGAAATTTATCTAACGAAATATTTGAAAATGGTACCCTAACAAGAGTAATTTTGTCTTCAAAAAATTTACTTCTTCAGAAAGTTGCTTAAGGATATACTATGCCGACATTGACAGTTGACGGAAAGCAGATCGAGTTTAAACAAGGACAAACAGTAATTGAAGCCGCGAGAACGGCGGGAATCGATATTCCGCATTTCTGCTGGCATCCAAGTCTATCCATTTCCGGTAACTGCCGCGTATGTTTAGTTGAAATAGAAAAAATGCCTAAACTTGCAATAGCATGCTCAACCTACGCAACAGACGGAATGGTTGTTCATTCGAAATCCGACAAAGCTTTAGATGCCCGCAATGCAGTGATGGAATTTATTCTTATTAATCACCCTCTCGATTGCCCCATCTGCGATGAAGCCGGCGAATGTAAGTTACAGGAATATGCTTATGCCCACGGAAAAGGTGAAAGTCGGTTTGAAGAAATGAAAGTTCGAAAAGAAAAACGCGTTCAACTTGGTCCTTACATAAAATTTGATGGTGACAGATGTATTATGTGTTCGCGCTGCATCCGGTTCTCCGATGAAATTGCAAAACAAAACCAGCTCACATTTGTTCAACGCGGAGATCATGTTACGGTTACTACTTTCCCGGGCGAATCGTTCGACAACCCTTACACTTTGAACACAACCGATATTTGTCCTGTTGGTGCACTCACAAATCAAGATTTCAGATTCAAGTCCCGCGTTTGGGAAATGTCGAAAACAAATTCGATTTGTATTGGCTGCTCGCGCGGATGCAATACCGAAATATGGGCTAGAAATAATCAAGTTCTAAGATTAACGCCGCGCCACAACAAAGATGTTAATAGTTTTTGGATGTGCGACAAAGGAAGATTGGAAACATTCAAGAACGTAAATTCAGATGACAGGATTGACGGAGCGTTCATAAGAAAAGATGGTCAGCTTCAAAAAACGGAATGGGAAGAAGCAATAAAATTTGCCGCAAAAAAAATCAAGGAATACAAAGGCGGAGAAGTTGCTTTCATAGGTTCAGCTTACGCAACGTGCGAAGATAATTATGCAATGGTAAAATTTGCCAAAGCGCTTGGTGTATCGAACATTGATTTTCAAAAACATATTGTTGCTGGAGATCAAGACGAAATTTTAATTCGGGAAGACAAAACTCCGAACGCACTCGGTGCCGAATTAGTCGGGGTTAAACCAACTTCAGGTGGAATGAGCTTAGAAGGAATGTTAAGAGGAATTAAAGAAGGAAAAATAAAAGCTCTTTATGTTATGGAAGATGACCCTGCTTCGTTCTCGGAAGAATTTGAAGCGGCGCTGGGCAAACTAGATCTGTTGATTGTCCACGCAACAAATAAAAATAAAACTGCCACGCTCGCAGATATTGTTTTCGGCACATCAACCTATGCAGAGAAAAATGGCACGTTTGTAAATTTCCAGGGAAAAGTTCAGCGCATTCGACCGGCTGTTGCTACTTCAGAAATGGATCGTGCACTAGACGGAATGGAAATGAGCCGGTGGGATAAATTTGGAACCAATTTTGACCGCTGGATGCAAGGACATAAATACGATGCAAAACCGGGCTGGAAAATTTTTTTGGCTCTTTCTTCCCATCTTGGATTGAAATTAAAATATGAAATGGCAGAAAATATTTTTGCCGAGATCGGAAATCGTATTGACGCTTTCAAAGGATTGGATTACGACAATGTTGGTGAGCACGGTGCTCAATTAAAAATAAAAGAAACTGCAACTGTTTAATCCGGAGTTTGCTTTAATGAACATTTGGGAAATCATAGTCATCTCGTTAATCAAAATTGTAATAGTTCTTGTGACAATGCTGCTCACTGTGGCTTATCTGGTCTACTTTGAGAGAAAGATCAGCGCGTGGGTGCAGAACAGAATCGGTCCAAATCGTGTCGGTCCTTTGGGATTGCTTCAACCGTTCGCAGATGTGTTTAAATTATTATTGAAAGAGGATATTGTTCCAACCGCGTCTTTTAAATCGCTGCATACATTAGCACCATTCATTGCTGTATTCGTCGGCTTTGCAACATACGCTGTTATTCCCGTCGGCCCACCGGTAGAACTCTTCGGCTATAAAATTAATCTATACATGGCTGATGTTAACATTGGAATTCTCTATGTCCTGGCTTTAACATCACTCGGAGTTTACGGAATTACTTTTGCAGGATGGTCTTCTGCAAGTAAATATTCTTTACTCGGCGGAATTCGTTCTTCCGCCCAAATGATTTCGTACGAAGTATCGATGGGTTTTTCAATTGCCGGGGTGCTTTTGTTTTCACAATCTCTAAGTCCGGTACAAATTGTTGCATCACAGTACGGGTGGATGTGGAACGCAATTCTTCAGCCGATCGGATTTATAACATTTGTAGTTTCGGTATTTGCAGAAACAAACCGGTTGCCGTTTGATTTACCGGAAGCAGAGCCGGAGCTCGTCGGCGGTTATCATACCGAATACAGTTCGTTCAAGTTTGCCGGATTCTTTCTTGCAGAATACGCGAACATGATTATTGCAAGCGCTATGATTGTAACGCTTTATCTCGGCGGCTGGCAGGTCCCTTACATCGATAAATTAGGTCTCGGCGTTACACTAACAACAATTATTCAAATCGCTTCATTCTTTGTAAAGAGTGCCGCATTAATGTTTTTCTTCATATGGGTTCGCTGGACGATTCCTCGCTTCCGTTACGATCAACTGATGAGTCTCGGTTGGAAAGTGATGTTTCCTTTATCGCTGATAAATATTGTTTGGGTTGCAGTGATTATTATGATTTTCCATTTATAATTTGTAGAGCGATTTTCTAAATCGCCCGCATCAAACAAAGGTTGAAAATGTCTGTCAAGAAAAGAGAAAAAGACTTAAACATTCTGGGAAAACTTTATATACCCGAAATTGCTAAAGGTATGGCGCTTACGTTAAAAAATATGTTCCGGCCAAATGTTACGCTCCGGTACCCGGAAGTAAAATTTGAGCCCCCGGCATCTTACCGCGGTCGTCCTGTACTCGTCCAAGAAGACAACGGTGTTGAACGCTGCGTTGCATGCGGGTTATGTTCGCGTGTTTGCCCTGCATTGGCAATTGAAGTGCAAGCATCTGAAACAGAATTGGAAAAAGAACGTTACCCGGAAAAATTCGAAATCAACATGTTGCGCTGCATCTTCTGCGGATTCTGCGAAGAGGTTTGCCCCGAAGAAGCGATTGTTATGAGCAAAGATTACGAGCTTGTTTTTACAAATCGCAACGATGCAATTTACGGTAAAGACAAACTTTTAGTTCCGGTAGATAAACTAAAAGATCGCTTGGAATTTTTGAGAAAGTTCAAATAATAAAATCTAAAAACAAACTAAGGTGTATGCAATAATAATATCAGCAATAAACTCTTTCGAATCTTCCTATACAAATTTTAATTTCGATTCATAATTTTTTCTTGACTATCCCTCCCCCACTCATTATATTCTAAATGGAGGAATTGATGGGATAGCGTTTTATTGCGGCTTAACTTCATTTTCTAATTTGGTTTTCAAAAACTAATTGCTGTTAAAATTTAGCGAAATAATTATACTCAAGGAGGGAATTCATGCTCAACTCTTTACCTACACCAATTTTGCTCGACATTTCAATCTTCTTTACCGCCTTCTCATGGGGATTGGGAATATACATAGTTGAAAAAAGTATATATCTTTGCTTCGCTCGCGATAGGGTGTTTTGTTTGTCTGCTTGGCTACAGTGTTGAGAGTCTAAACGTACCTGTCTGTGTGGTGGTTGCAACTCCAGTACCATTGGATATTTTTCTTCTTTGGTATGTTTTAAGGACACCCCGAAAAATGGCTGCGGCTTATATTTTAATATGGTCGGTCTATATCATTCTCCATGTATTTCTCAGCTCATTGTTTCATTACGATTCTTTGATTCCAGCCTGGAGATTACATGCTTGAATTGATAAACTCATTTTTAAAGTCTCGCTCTATCCTCAAACCGATTTGCAATAGCGCGGAGAAAAAAGTGGGTTCGTGTTTAGAAAGAGTCTTGGCACAATTAACATTCAACATCTAACCCATGCGCCGAACATTGCAAAAGTTTAGTTCCAGTCTGTTAAGCCAGGGCATGGATAGGATAGAGGTCTTTGAAAGCATCAAATTAGCTGAAACATAAATCAGCAACAACGTGGGAATCACCAATCAAGAAGTAAAAAAGATTTGCTAGGTTGGACGGTTGCAAGCAAATCAAAGCTGGCTTTTACTTTTCTTTGAACGAGAGGGTAATTGGCACGCCCTCGAATCCGAAATTTTTTCTTATCAGTTTTTCCAGAAAGCGTTTGTAATGATCGGGAATGAATTTATGCTGACCAGCAAAAAACATGAAGATGGGATAATGTTCGCCGACCTGTGTGATGTATTTAATCTTCACTTCTTTGCCCGTGGGTGATGCCGGCGGCGGATTGTTTTCTATTTCCGGAAGCAGAATGTCATTTAATTTACTCGTAGCAATTTTTTTGTGGCGTTCCTTGTGAATCTTTTTAGCAGTTTCTATCAGTTTGAAGATTCTCTGTTTGGTCAGTGCCGATATGAACGTGACGGGTATATAATCAATCGAACCGATTTTATCCAGCAGAGCGCCGGCATAATGTTTGGCTGTGTTTGTATCTTTTTCGATCAAATCCCATTTGTTGACAGCCAGGATCAATCCTTTTCTTCTTCTAACAGCTTCTTGAATAATTTTCTGATCTTGTTTTTCAACGCCAAGAGTTGAATCTATCATGAGAATTGCTACGTCGCATTTCCATAATGCTTTGTACGTTCGAACGTTGGAAAAAAATTCTATGTTCTCTTTCACCTTCGTTCTTTTGCGGAGTCCTGCTGTATCTACAAGAACAATTTCTTCGCCGTAATATTTTAATACGGAATCGATGCTGTCGCGAGTTGTACCCGGAATATTTGTAACGATGCTTCTATCGTAACCGAGAAGCGCATTTACCAGAGAAGATTTTCCGACATTCGGTTTGCCGATGATTGCAAGATGCAGACGCGGATCCCCCGGCTCGTCTTCGTCAGAAAACTGTAAATGTTTTTCAAGATCGTCAAGCAAATCGCCAAGATTTCTGCCGTTGAGCGCCGATATATCGTAAACATGTTCAAACCCGAGCGAATAAAATTCATTTTTGAATATCTCGAAATCCGGCGAGTCACTTTTGTTCACCAGAAGGTAAGCCGGTTTGCTGGACTTTCGTAAGATTCCAGCAATCTCTTTATCGATGTGAATTAAACCGGTTCTGCCGTCGACTACAAAAAGAATTGCATCACATTCGTTCAGAGCAATTTCTATCTGCTCACGGATTGCAGTTTCAAAAAGGTCTTCGGAATTTGGGACGTATCCGCCGGTATCGATCACCCGAAAATATTTTCCGTTCCATTCAACATCGCCGTAAAGACGGTCGCGTGTTACACCACTTACGTCGTCAACAATTGCGCTTGTGCTTTTTGTAAGCCGGTTAAACAATGTTGATTTTCCAACATTCGGTCTTCCAACAATTAAAACTAAAGGTGCACTCATATTTTTTTGTTACAGATAGATAGAGAGAAAGCTGTTTAACTTGACAGCTGGATTCACTACACTCCGGTTGTTAGCGGATAGAATCATTCTATATCATTTAGATGAGTAAATTTACAGAATTATTTATTACAAACTGGTTTGAAAATTCTTCCATAACCAACCTTGCGCAAGGTTTGATCTACTATAAAAAAATATAACCGTAAAACGAGTATTAACTCTAAACAACAAAAATTCGGTTTGTGAAGTCCAACCCATGCGTAACATCAGCACATAATTATTTCGATTATATGTAAAACATCAATACATTTTTTAGGAATAGAAAACAGCCTGACAGCTCGGGGCTGGATTAAAAACTAAACTTCAAATTTAACTGCGGGTAATATACGGTTTTAAACCCATCGTTGAACAGTTCCAGACTGGCGTGCATTTCCATATTTCTGTTGTAATTGTTAGCAGACCATGCCGCGTCTATTGCACTGATTACATGATTTACCACTACAACAACAATTGCTTTCGACGCTACATTATAAAAATCGTTTGCTTTTCCTCTCATTGCAGAGTAATCGCTGAATTGAGGAACAAGCGGATCCCCGTAGGTGTATGGCTTGTTCGGATCGTCGCCAAACTGCTGCCACCCAACATTGAATTGCGGATATTTTCCTATTAACTCGTAATACTGCTGCTCTCCTCGATAAGGAAGTCTGTGCGAGTAATATCCACCAATCGCTTCTTCCAATCTATTGAGCTCGCTCCAATTTACACTTCCATTTGGATAAAAAACTTTGAACTGATTCGGATCTACATTTGCATTCATAGATTGAGCGTGCACAACAGTCCATTTAGCATAACGAACAACCGACCAATTCTGATCCGCGTAGTTCTGAAATAAATTAGTTTGGTCGTCTCCCTTCTTGTTATAAACGATAGCAAAAGTAATAGCCGCCGCTTCAACAGCAATGAAAGCAATTGATTTGATATATTGCTCGGAATAGAATTCTCCTGCACCGGGGATAATTGCCGATAAACCGGCTGCCAGCCACGGAGACTTTTTAGATGCTTTCAAATTGTTTTCTTCATTCACGGATATTTTGTTTGCATAATTAAACGAAGCCCTGGAATCGAAATATAAAACTCCGGTTAAAGAATTTTTCTGTTCATTTTGACCTGAAACCAGGACGGAACAAAATACAACGATTAGAAAAACTAATTTTGCTTTCATGTTTTCCTCAAAAATTAAAATCGAAAAGAATACCGCCGTAAAAACTCCATTCTTTTCCGTAAGTAACGTTTTCACCCAAAATCTTCCGCGAGAATTTGTCGAATGAATACGCAGCATTGAAAAAGACACTTGTCGGAAAGAGATAGAACGAATTCATTTTAATCCTAACCTCTGCGCCAACACCCTTTTTGAAGGCGGAGAATGAAGGAAAGTTTCCATTCCATGCATTCCCGAAATCGCCATAGACCGAGAAGTAAACTTTATCCAGGTATATATGACCAATTCTTGTATCGATATAATCAAAGAGCGGAAAACGATATGTAACATTGAACCAGCCAAGTTTGTTACCGCTGACTGAATAGAACGGATAACTTTTCATTCCGATCAAACCACCCAAATAAAAATCGAAAAAGTAAGGTACTGTCTTACCGAAAATTGCCGCTGCACGAAATTGAAAATTAAGCGTGTTGTCTTTGAAGACTTGAATGAATTCCTTCCAATTTATTTCCAGTTTGTTAAAATCAAAATTCTTGTAAACCGGAACAAGATAGCCGTTGCTTACTTCGTAGGTACCGTCGGGATTGTAACGGTTGAATTCAAAATCGTATTTGATTTCAACCTTTCTGCCAACAGGGTTGATGTCCGAATCCGTAGTTGGTTTGATGTTCACGTGATTATATTTTATTTGAAAATCTCTCCCTATCAGGTAAGTATCGTTTGTAGTCGGATAAAGTATTGCAGTGTTCGGAAAAATAAAACTTCCAAGAGTTGCAGAGTAGCTGCTATAAATAAATCTCAATTCCAGTTTGTTTGCGTCGTTCATAATCTTATGACGGGCAATGAAATCAACTTCAAAAAGATTGTATGTAACGCTTGTACCGGTATTCTGAGTAGGATCAAGGGGATCGAAGACTAACTGAGTTTCCGTTTTTCTGCTGATGCTGTAAAGCTCCAGACCCATTTCGGGTTTTAGCCCTATATTGAAGAGAAGCGGCAGTTTGTCGCGATAATCGAAACTAAAAAAGAGATCTCGCTCAAATCTTTTGTTGAACGCGCCGCCACCGAATATACTGTACCGGTTTAACATATCGCTCGAAGCAAAATAAATACCCGGTTTAATTTTATTCAATCCCGAATTCGATGTATTATAGTTATCATAACGTATGAACGGAACGATCGTCAATCGGGAAAAAACGCCGGTATATTTCTGTGAAGTGTAATTTGAGACATTAAGATCATTGTAGTTGCGCAATACGTTGATATTGAATCTGGCTAAATCTCCCTTTGGTTTGTCTTCATCAAGCGGAGGATTTTTTGTCCAAACATATTTTTTTGTCCGGTCAACTTTAACAAGTTCAGATTGATCCAGATAAAAAATTTTGAATCCGTTCGAATTGTAACCGGCATAAACAATGTTCCCGTTCGTATCTACACCGGGCATGTAAGCACCGCCAACAACATTCGTTAATTGTTTCGATTCTTTGGTAGCAAAATTATAACTGTAGATATTTGAAATTCCCGTTTGATCTGAACAATAAATTAAATTTCCTCCGGCATCAAAAATCGGGTCGCGGTTATCCGAGCCGTTTTTAATCAACAATTCGAACCCGCTTCCGCTCGTATCAACTTTGGCTATCTCCCTCGAATTATTCAACGAGAACCCGAATACGACATATTTACCATCCGGTGAAAATTTCGGATTGAAAACCTGCTCGCCGTTATTGAAAAATGTCAATCGCTTGAATTCTTTTCCATCCGGATTTACAATTCCGATATTTGTTGAACCATCCTTTTGAAAAAGGAAAACAATTTTGTTCCCGTCTTTTGAAATGCCCGGATTGTTAGCCCGCAAACCGAAAGTTATTCGCTTCTCATTATCCTTGTCGATATCGTAAATGTATAGATCGTGAATGTTTGCCATCTTGGAATTTTCCTGGCTCAGTTTTGCGTACAGAATTTTATTTTGCCCCGGCAAATATGAAACCGATGAACGTACATTGCCAATAAGCTGGCGTTCTTTGTTCGTTTCAAGATTCAGTTCGTACACTCCGGAAAACATGAAATAATCATTATCCTTGTTCGAGATAAAAATTATTTTTTTGCCGTCTTCCGAAAATGCAGGATAGAAATTACCAAATCCTTCGCCCGAAATAATTCTTCCTTCAACACGGTTTTCAAGAACATCGCTTATTCTCTTTTTATAGTCTGCTTTTAAGAAGGAGCTCCACTCATCGTAAATCTGGTTGCCATCTTTGCCAATCACATCCTTAAAAGCTGCATCAATTGTAAAATTGGAGAGTTTACCGAGTTTGTAAGTTATCTCTTTCAACTTTTCTTCACCGTACTTCTGAGAAATGTAACGTGTTAGTGCAAAACCGGAATTGTAAACCGATTCGTTGCCCAGACTTGTTTTGTTAAACACTCCCATCTGGTTCCACGTTAATAATTTGTTATCGAGTGCGTAACAGCGGAGAATCATATCCCGGTGCGTGTCCCAGTTATCGTAATCAAATTCTTTGCGCATATACTGAGCGGTTCCTTCGGCAAACCACGCCGGTACGTTTATCGTTGCAACAGGATAAGAGCCGATGAAGTTCGGAAAACCGTAAAGAAGATCCGGGCGGCGCTTGTTTTCATAATTCAGGACTTGAAGATAGAAGGCGGGAATACTTCTGCCAAGCTTCATTGCAGATTGAATCTGAACCATATGAGTGAACTCGTGCGATATAACGTTACGCAGCCAGTTGTGCGAACCGCGTAAATCGTAATCGAGTGCCGAGGCCCAAATTTCAATTTTGTTGTCGAAAAAATATGTAGCACCGTTCGAGTAATCATCTATATCTTTAATTATAAAATTAACCGGATCCGGTTCGTAACCATACAAAGATGTAATCGGTCCCCACACTTCGTCGGCAATTTTCAAAACCGTCCTTGCAGTTCGTTCCGCTTCCGGATGATAATGCACTAAAACATGTTTACCTTTGATTGTAAGCCATTCGTAATCGGGATGATATTCGTCAAATTGAGCCGAAATAATTATCGGGAGAAAAAGAAAAAGCAAAAAGATTTTTTTCATCGGGTTAAAGGATAGATTAGAGAAATTTATTTGACGACTGCAATTTTTATAGTCTTACCGGCAGTAGCACCGCTGTTCCCCTTCACTTCCAGACGGGCATAATAAATACCGCTTTGAACTTTACTCACATTCCAGGTCGTTTCATTATCGAATCCGCCGCTTGCTTTATCATTTAGTTCAGCAACTAAATCACCGGCAAGATCGAAGATTTTTATGTTCACATCGGAATTTTCATTCACATAGTAACGGATTTTGGTTTCATTACCGTAAACCGGATTTGGCCAGTTATATGCTTTATTCATTGGAAAAAATTCAGCAACTTTTTGTGCAGAAGAAGATGCCGGAACAAATGAAGCATTCGAAGAATTTCCGAACTCTCCGGACCAATAATCTGTTCCCGATGTTACTCCAAAATACCATGTGTACAGTTGATTAGAACTGTCTAAAACATTAAAGTAAGTGTAATAACTCGGAAAAGGAGTCAAGTATGGAGTTCTTGCTCCAAATATTACCGGCGTAACTGCAATAGGTGAACCGGTAGAAATCGGGAAACCATCTATCAACTTTCCGGTTACAGAATTGATTGCATAAATGTTGCCGTTGTTTGTAAAACCAATAACTTCCGGAACTTTATCATTATTGATATCGGCTACAAGCGGTGAACCGACAAAATAGCTATCCGAAGAAACCGTGAACGGAAAATTATCTGCAAGATTTCCTTCAAAATTGTATGCCTCTACCGAACTCCCGTTCGATATTACGATGTAATTTTTGCCATCGCCCCGTAGGTCTGCAACTGCAAAATTGTTAATAGTACTGTTCGTATTGATTTGAAAAACAGAATTATAAGCACCTATTGTTTGGAACATATTTCCCGAAAGTAAAATCACTGAAGTATAATTGCCGGAAGCATCTTTAGTCAAAATCATTTTCCTGGCATCCGATGCAATAAGCCGAGCAACACCTTGCCCGCCGGAATAAACTACAAGCTTCTTCTGCTGAAGAAATGTGTAATAGTTTTCATCTATGCCAAAACCGATTATCGCATCATCGCCTTTATAGATTTGGTATTTATTCGAACTAAAATCCGGAACGGTTGTCAGTGAATCGAGTTTTATTGAATATACATCCCCGGCAGAAGTACCAATCAACAAACTCTCCCTGCCGGAAGTTTTTCTATCAACCGTTAAAGCGGTAACATTTGATAATAGAATTAATGTTTTTGTAGTTATATTTCTCCCGTCATTCAGATAGATATTTAACGATGAGCCTTTGGCACCGATTACATATTTTGTGTTTTCGAAACTGCCGGCAACTGGTTGAATTTCAGAAAATTTCGACGATGAAAAAATTTTTTTTCCGTAGACGTTGAATTCATACAAATCGGAATTGTTAATCAAGAAAGTTGAATTGAAATTAGAATAACCGGTACTGCTCAGAAAGTTCCTGGTACGAACAAGATCCAACGAAGTTGATGAGATCAAATAAACATTTGAATCTGAAAACGAAATATTGAAACTCATCTTGTTTGCCGGAACGGAAAAATTTTGCATCGTAATCAAACTGTTAGCACCCGTGTTAGAATTCGTGTTCGGTTTGGACTCGGGGCTAAAAATGTTTTTGAAATATCTTCCTTGATTGCCGGCATACCACATATCTTCCTGAACGGCTCTACCATAATCTTCCCCCGCAATTGTTATTATCTTTTTCCCGATGTCGAAGATACCGTCTGCTTCTTCTACGTAAATACCGCGGCGTTTATCGTCTGTATTAACTTTATCGTCGGCAATATTTGCATTTATTATATTATCGTCGATATGCCATATAACAATTCCATTGCCTGGTGCAGCCCAATCGGGTTCATCAACGTCGGTTATAACACCTTTGAGCGTATCGACCTGATACCACTGAAATTTTCCTTTGTCTTTAGCTATGTTAAAAATAAAAGTTTGATTCCCTTCTTTGGAAGTGATTATCAACCCGTCTTTGTTTACATCTCGCTGGCGGTTCTCAATTAAAAAATATTCAGTTGAATTGATTGGCACTTTCAAAATTGTTGTATCGTTCGGCAACGCTGCAATTCGCGCGGCAAGATTTATTTTTTTATGTACGGCAGAAATTGTTGCGGGTGTCTCCCAGCCGAGATAAATTTTCTCCCATGCAGACGGTTCGGGCGGAAACATACCGCTGTATGCAAAAAGTGCATCGCCATCCATCAAACCGAATCGTCCAACTGCGCTCACACCGGTTACGCTATTGAACAGGTCCGGCAAGCCAAGATATGTACCGATGTTGCCGACCAATATTCCGTTAATGGTTGTTTTGATCAATGTTATTCCGCTGAATGTGGATTCTTCGTGCGACTCCGTGGAAGGCAAAATCATCGTATTTGTAATTAAGAATTTTCCACCGTTAACAGGAAAGCCGTTGAAGCTGTTGCCTAAAATTGATTGAAGCGATTTCAGCCCGAGATAAACAGAAGGTAAATCTCTTTCATTTTCGATCGTGGAAAGTTTCGGTGCTTCCCTTCCAACTCCTGCATGAAAAATTGTGAAGAGATTATATTTGTCAAAAGCTTCATCCGGAAACGCTGCACCGGCTAATTGCCAAACCTCTTTCGAAAATTTGCCAAGCCCCGAAAGATCCGAACTGTTTTGCGGTGGTGGAGAATAATTACGCATCGAATCGGAGACAGTAATTACTTGCGGCAAAACTTTGTAAACGATGTTCAGCTTGCCGTTCGAAACTTTTTTGAAATAATTTTTCGCGAATCCAAGATGATTGGAAAAATAATTTGCATCAAAAGGAAGCGGGTCGATTATTCCGCTGCCGTAATCTTTGGAATAGATCGAACCGAATTTCCCGTTGCCATAAGTGTTTCTGTCGTTATCTTTTTGGAACTCGACCATCACGGCAAGAATCTTTAGTGTATCCTGTGAGTTCATTAATTTCGGAGAGTTTTCAACACGGTAATTGCTTCTCCCAACAAAAGATTGGGCAGATAAACTGCCCAACCAAATTAAAAACAAAGCAAATGAAATTGATTTTTTCATCTTAGATCAAATTCCGCGCGGGAAACCTTTTCCCATCTGGGGTTTCGATCCCCACCCGATCAATAGCGTAAACCTTAAAGTATTTGAGAGAGGATTAGTTTGTGTACCTTTGAAAAGGTCAGTTGTAATGTAGCCAAAATCAAACCCGTAAAGATCGTACCTTATACCGGCACCCAGTGTAACAAATTTTCTGTTACCATAATTTGGGTCTTCGTAAAAAAGTCCGGCGCGCAATGCGAACATGAAATCTTGAGGAATACCATACCAGTATTCAATACCCATCGCTGTAACAACAGACCTCACCACTTCGCCAAGAGGTCTGTCAGTCCATGAAGAGAATAGAGCTTTGTAAAAAGAGGGGCGTACGCCGTTGGTATCCGCTTTGCCAACTAACAATCTGCTAAAATCAAGAACATAGGTTAACGAGTTATAATCGTCCTGAAACAAACGCGCGGCAAGACCTATTCTCAAATTTGTGGGTATAGGATCTGCCTGTGCTTGATCGACATAATAAATTTTCGGACCGAGATTGCTAAGATTAAAGCCAAGGCTGATATTATTTCCGATATCACCAAGGAGAGGCAGTTCCAAATGTTCCGGTCGCCACATTGCAGCAATATCAAAGCTAACCGAGGTTGCAACGCCGGTTCCTCGTTCCTGCTCGGTTGGTTTATCAGAAAGCCTGCTGTGAATCAATCTGAAATTAAAACCCACTCCCCAATCCTTGCTTGCTTTAGTTGCATAACCAAGAGTCAGCGCAGCATCGAAAGAGCGGAATGTTCCGATCGGGTCGGGAGAATTTGAAGCAGTTCGTACAAACTCACCAAAATTCATGTAGGTTACACTTGCAGTTACGCTGCCATTCAAATCATCTATATATTGGCGGTAGGTTGCATATTCATAAAATAAATCGAGGTTGAACTGCGGCAGCCAGTTGCTGTGTGTAAAACTGAATTCCGAGCCGGATAAAAATGCAATACCGGCAGGATTCCAAAAAATTGCAGCCGAATTATCTGCCAAGCCAGAGCCCGATTCACCAAGCCCGCCGGATCTTGAATCCGGAGCTAAAAGCAGGAAAGGAACGGCGGTGGTTTCTGTTTGAGCTTTAATATTGTTCTGAAACAACATTATCAATGCACACGCAATTATCAGCATCGATATTTTTTTCATTTTACTTCCTCCAGGGAGCTATTTATTCTAAAACTAACCTTATTATTTTATCTAATTACTGCTAATTTTCCAAGCACATTATCTTTGTACTTGCCGTCTACAGATTCTACGATCAGTTTATAAAGATAGGTGCCGTTGGCAATTTGATTGCCGTCCGAATCTCTGCCGTCCCAATCAGCACGCACAAACTTATCCATAACCTCTCTCTCTTCAATTTGTTTTATTACTCTTCCTGCTACAGTGTAAACCTTAATTTTAAAATTGATAGGTCCGGAAACATTGTGCTGAAATGTAAATGTAGTGTTAGAGCTAAATGGATTAGGATAATTATAAACATCGCGAACAACTATCCCCTTATCTGCCGAGACAACGGTAAAGGATGCATCTTTGGTAGAAAAATTATTGAATACATCCCATGCTTTAATTTGAATATTGTAGTCGCCGGGCTTCATATTGCTAAACCGATAATTGATGGAGCCAGTTTTACCGCCGGAATTTAGATCTCCTACAAAGAAATTTGTAAAATCGATTGCTTTAGATGCGTCGTTGTTAATAATTCCTTCCAGCTTATGCCCAATTCCACTTCCGGTTGTGTTCAGTCCGTTTTGATCGGATAATTTTACAATCAATACAAAATCCGGATTAACAAGATAAGAACTTGTAAAGTTTGTATTATCAAAATAAATTGCAATGTTGGGCCCTTTGCCGTCGTTAACGGCGTTCGGGTTTGTTCCGCCTACCACAATATTATTAGTATAACCGATGCCATCTGTGCTTGTGTTGTAAACATAAGCAACAATCTTTCCATTTTTGTTTTCGTACGAAATATCTTTCGGTACAACAAATTCGGTTTGAAAATCTCCATTGTTTACCGAAGACCTACCCCGGTAAATCAATCCACCAGGGAAAGTTACCGTATAATTCATCTCTGCAAAATATTGAGACCGTTCGGAATCGAAAGTGCTAACTATGGCTTCACCACCTAATTGACTTTTTGATCCGTTTGCATTTTTTACCGAGCCGTTAATTTTGACAGCTCCTAATGCGCTGATCTGAACATTTGTTTGTAACATATTCCCGTTCACAGAATCAATTCTTGAAGGAAGCAACGGTTCATCAAGTCGGACAGACGGATCACCTAGAAGATGGAATTTCTCATCGTTATCTTCGATACGAAATTGTTTTGTTAAAAAAAATGCTTTACCAATTGTAACCGGTAGATTATTCACATCGCGTGTTCGAAACAGATTAGTATACAGAGAATCGTTAATAGCAGCATTAGAAGTAGAGAACACTACGCGTGCGGCAGTGAACGCAACAATCTCTCCTGCTTTGGGCATAGTCAACATTATTTCGGCACTGCTTTGGCTAGTAGGGTCGTCATATTTACCAAAATCGCATGTTGCAGCAGTTAGGAAAAAATATTTATCATTTTTAATCTGTGGTATGCTTACAGCCTTCTCGAAGACGACTTCGTGTGTCAACACCTCGGGGTTCCCGTGACCGACAAAATTGAAAATTAACGTACCATTATTGAAGGCATCGATAATAGCTTGATTCACGCCGGGTTTTCTTCTTCCTAATCCTGTATAAACAGTCGGATAAGCAACAAGATAAATTTTATTCTGATCAAAATATTTAGGGAGCTTGGTTTTTGCCAGGTGTTCGGATTGCGCTGTATGAATGCTTCCGTCGTCTACTCCCAATTGCGCCGGCCCGTCGTCTGCAACCAGCGTAACCGTATTGCGCCATAAACCTTTATCCATATTGGTTTCGTAAGCAATAATTTTATCAACAACCGATTGAGCATCTGCCTCCGTATTGATGGTAAGTCTGCCAATAGCTAAATCGACTTTCATATCGTTGCCGGAAACCCTTGTGTAATAGTCGTCAAACGGATAAGAATAAATCTCTTCGAGCGATTCCGGCGTTTGATAAGTGGGTACAAAATTGTTGTTTATTTTTTCCGAATTCAGGTAATCGTAAGTTCCATCGCCGAATAACAAAACATAAAACGGTTTGATCTGCCAATTGTCGTAAGCATATTTCAAAAAGTCGCGGATAGCAGTCGGATCCAGAAGACCACCGTCAAATTCGTTCATTATATCATCCACATAAAATACTTGCGTTGAAAGTTTATATGGAGACTGGGATGATCTGTATGCGGCGTAACGCTGGGCTTGCGTTTGGAAATTCCGTGAGGTAATAAGAACCATCTCGCTACCTGAAACGTTGCCGCGAATATTTGAATTTGACATTTTGGTACCGTTCGCCGGTGCTAAAAATGATGCCGGTGTTAGAGCATAATATTTGCGCACCCGGCCGTTCAATTCGGCTGCTTGAAATTTGTACTGCCCGCCGCTAATCGAAGCACCGTTCACAATTTGAACATTCGCAAAATCTGTGATGTCGAAAGTTTGAATTGAACTATTTGAAAAATTGTTTAGGTTGTATTCAATTGTTGCAGTTGTATCTTTGGAAAAGAACAGTAAGTTATCGCTGACAGCTCTCAAATATTTATTGTACGCAATTTCAAAGTAGTCTAAATACACTTTTGCACCGGACGCACCTGTATTAATCGAAAACTTAAGCGCGCTGCGTTCGTCATTAAATGTTCCATTATAAACTGCACTGCCTTCGTCGGCAACTCCGAAAATGTAATCTGAATTCCCGAAAAGATTAGCACTGTATATTTGAACGCCGCTTTCTTGAATTGTGAAAGGTATAACTGCCGACGATGCATTAACCTGTCTAAACCGGTATCTAACATTGCTGGAAGGAATTACTCCATTTAAGGATGTTAGATAGGTTCGGCTTTTGATGTCTGTATCAAGCTGGTCTCCCAGGTAATCCCGCCCCGATTTCCCAATGTTGATGCTGTCTTTATCTAAACTTTTAAATGCCTGCGTAAATGGCTGGACATAAGCATTCTGAACATTCAACGATTGCTTCTGCGTCATTCTTTTCCCGTTTGCATCGCCGTACGTTAGCCAATAATAATTCTTTTTGTTATATGGATTTTTTACCCGTACAATTTTTTTCGATGACTGATTATACTCCCAAAATTCAGGCTGTCTTCCGTAAAGCAAAATATAATCAGCAGCATCAAACTTTCCGTCTTGTTCACCGATAACCAGAATCGCATTTTCAGTCAACCCTTGATTGTTCGAAACCGATAAATTTTCCGGAAGAGCATATCCGCCATATCCATAAATTTTGATCGTCCTCGGGTCCAGCGTAGATATGTCGATGCCAAGAGTCTGTAAAAAAGCCTGATCAATTTTGTAAATACCTTCTGCAGGGGTTTCGAATCTATACCAATTGCCTGTAACCAAAACCGAATTAGAAATTTTTGCAATGCGCTTTTGCACTACACCCCAATTTCTTGCAACGTTCCAGTTAAGCACAGTGCTCTCGAGGGTGTTATCTTGAATCGGTTGCCTGGAAGTTGCTGATGGCGCAAAATTAATTTTGAAAATCAATTTCTTAATCAGCCTGCTGGCATTGGTGTTAGCATCAAATTGAATAGGATAAATCCTCACAGACTGCACAGGTATATTTCTGACCAAGCCAAACTCTCCGAACGTAACAACATCATGTTTCGGCTGTTCGTTGTATTTGGCGCTCTCAACATATTTCTTTATAAATGAAATTGAATCTTTAACAAGTTTGGGCGTGGGTAAATACCTGCCGCTTATGGTTGAAAATTCCGAACTTAAAATTTGGATTGTGTTACCGAATTCCGACGGCACCCCGATATTAATTTCTCTAACCTGTTCCTGAGGCAAACCGGCAGTACGGTAGTTCTCAACGTATCCACCCAGCAAATCCAATTTCAGATATTGTTGACTTTGAGTCTTGACAATAGTTGTATCCGTGTAAACCGGTCTGTACTCAATAACAATAGAAGATGCATCGGAGGACAAAACTTTAATGTCTTGACCAAATGTTAAGACATTTAAAATGAAAAAGAGAAAAACTACAGAGAATTTGGATCTAACCATCGCCATTGAAAGATATTTGTTGTGAAATAAAATTTTCAAAAAAAGAATTCAAAAGCGGTAAACAAATTCTCTATAATTTCTCTCCAATTTTCTAAGGCAAAATTTAGGCAAGATCATCATACTTTGTCAAGTCAAAATCTATTCAGTAATTTTGAATCCGCTTTTTTCATCCGCCGCCAGGTTTCTCAAGAGCATTCGGCAGCGAGTTCGACTTCAGGTAAAAGACAGCAGTTTCACATCAATCATTAACTAGCTTGTAATCGGTAATTGCATGCACAATCACAAGCCCAACAACTCTTTATTTTTTTTCATTGCATCGATACAGAATTGAATGTGTTCATCAAGCGGCACGCCCAATTCCCGGGCGCCTTTTGTGATGTCGTCTCTGCTTACTGCCCGTGCAAAAGCTTTGTCTTTCATTTTCTTAATCACCGATTTCACTTCAACTTCGTTAATGCTTTTGCCCGGGCGAACGTATGTTACCGCAGTGATAAAACCGGCAAGTTCGTCACATGCAAAAAGTGTTTTCTTCAACAAAGTATCACGCGGAATATTCGCATAATCGGCATGAGACATAATCGAATCTCTGAATTCTTCATCAAAACCTTTTTCCTTAAGAATCTCTGAACCTTTGAAAGGATGCCCGCTTGCGCGGAGTTGAAGCTTCGCTTCGGCAGAGGCAGGTTCTTCGGCAGCCGGAAACATTTCATAATCAAAGTCGTGAAGTAATGCAACATTGCCCCAGTAGTTTACATCTTCACCAAATTTTTCAGCATAAGCTCTCACGCATGATTCAACAGCGTAGGCATGCTTCAGCAAGCTTTCGTTCTTTGTGTACTCTTGAAGAATTGACAAACAATATTTTCTATCGCGAACAAAATCATTATCCATTGTTTTTTCCTTTCTTGTGGTTTGGGTTGAAAGACGGGCAAACATCGCCCAGAACGCATTCCAAACATTTCGGCTTTCGTGCAACACATATAATTCTGCCATGTGTAGCTAACCAGTGCGAGGAATTGATCCAATAACTTTCCGGCAAAAGTTCTTTCAAACGCGATTCAATTTTTTCCGGGTCTTGCGATTTTATGAATCCAAGCAAATTGGACAATCTTCTCACATGGGTATCAACTGCAATCGCCGGAATTCCAAACGCATTACCGGCAACAACCGACGCGGTTTTTCTACCGACACCGGGAAGTTTGACAAGTTCGTCGAAACTTGCAGGAACTTTTCCTTTATATTTTTCAATCAGCACTGCACAGCAGTTTTTCAAACTCCTGGCTTTTTGTCTGTAGAACCCGGTAGAGAAAATATCTTTTTCCAAGACTTCGCTTGGCGCTTTCACATAGTCTGCAGGTTTTTTGTATTTCTTAAAAAGATTTTTTGTAACGATGTTCACTCTTTCGTCGGTGCATTGTGCAGATAATATGGTTGATACCAGCAATTCAAAAGCCGAGGAATATTCCAATGCGGGTTTAATTGCAGGATAAATTTTTGCGAGTTGATCAAAAACTTTTTTTGCATGTTTTTTCTCTGTAAAAGTAACGCTCATTGAAATCTCTTATCTCTTATTCTTAAACGTTCGACCGGATGATTATTAATAATGTGGCTTTGAATTATTTCTTCAACATCTTCCGATCTTACTCCTCCGTACCAGACCTGTTCCGGATAAACAACTACAGTAATACCGAACTCACAAGCATCAAGACAGCCGGCAACGTTTGCTCTCACTTTCGTATTCAAACCCAATTCTTTCAATCGTTCCTTAAATTTTTTGCGAATTGCTATCGACCCTTTTTCGGAACAGCATCCGCGCGGATGCCCCGGCTCTCTTTTGTTCTCGCAAACAAAAATATGTTTTTCAAATCTCGGCATAATTGGTTTTCAATTTAAAACAAAAAAGGGAAACAAAAAATTTCCCTTTTAGTAGCGCGTACGGGGGTCGAACCCGTGATCTCCGCCTTGAGAGGGCGGCGTCCTGGACCACTAGACGAACGCGCCGGTTTTAGTAACTCAAAAATAATTCAACTAACAGAATAAACAAATCTTCAATGAGCAGGATAATAAATAAAATTTATAACTGATATTACGCAAGGTTTCGGGCTTCACAAACGAAATTTTTTGTTGTCTTAGAGAAAATACTCGCTTAACAGTTATATTTTTCCATTGTAGATCAAACGTTGAGTGAGGCAATTATAAGCCAAACTTTTTAAGGTAACCATCTATTAATGTTATTTCTTCGTCGGTCAATTCGTAGTCTGCAGCCGCAACATTCTCTTGCACCTGCGCCGTCGTTCTGGCTCCTACTATTGCAGAAGTGATCGCTGGATTTTTTAACACCCAGGCAACGGCAAGATTGCCGACAGTCTTATTATTTTTTTTGGCGATCGGTCTCAGTTCTTCTACCAACCCAAGCGTTTTGCTTAACAACGGTTCTTTGAAGAATTCATTACGCCTTCGCCAATCGTCTTCGGCAACTCTGCTCATATCAAACTTACCGGTTAACAATCCAGCCTGCATCGGGCTATAAGGGACAACTCCGATTTCATTGTTCAGGCAGAATGGTAAAATTTCTTCGCTTACATTTCTTTTTATCATACTGAATGGCGGCTGCAGAGATTGAACCTGACCGATTTTCATGCATCTTTCAAGCAGAGGCACATCAAAATTGGAAACGCCTATATATCTAACTTTTCCTTCTCTCTTGAGATCAATCATTGTTGCCCAGGATTCTTCAACGGGTGTGCTTGGATCCGGCCAATGAAATTGATAAAGATCGATATAATCCGTTTGTAATCTTCGTAGACTGTTTTCTATCTCGACACGAATATTTTTCGGTTCCAAATTATTAACTGCGTTGCCGCTGCCATCGTTTAGCAAACCGCACTTTGTGGCAACGAAGACTTTTTGACGGATGCCTTTGAGGGCTTTACCAACAATTTCTTCCGAATGCCCGAAGCCGTAAACGGCAGCGGTATCAATCCAGTTTATTCCATTCGATATAGATGATTGAATTGCTTTGATCGAATCACCATCATCAACTTTGCCCCAGCCGAACTGCCAGGGGCCGCCAATTGCCCATGCGCCAAATCCTACGACGGTCAATTCCGGTCCATTCTTTCCAAGTTTTCTTATTCTCATGAATTTTCCTTCCTAATAATAAATTAAATAAAAATTTTATTTCGATAACACGTTGAACCCGAGTTCGATTAACGGGTTAACGATTTCTTCCCGGCAATTCTTCAAAACGATATTATAAAAAGTGAATTCTCTCCTCACCGGGTAATTTTCTCTTTGTTTTTCGAAAGTTCCGGCAGAACTGCGCAGAGTTTTATCGTCATTAAGAATTTTATAAGTGTAAAGAACTGCTTCCAAAAAAATTTGCTGATCCGATTTTTTCGCACAATCGATTTCTATAGTATTTGAATTCGGCGGTTGCGGAATTGCATCGGGATACCAATGAAGGTCAATTCCAGAATCAAAAAAAGAACTGATTGCTCTTAGGCAAACCGCTGTTCCATTCGCTTTGCCGTCTACAGAATAACCTGCGATATGCGGGGTAGCAATATCAACCAAAGAAAGTAATTCCGGATCAATCTCCGGCTCATTTTCCCAGACATCCAACATACATGCCTTTACAATACCGTTTCGAATTGAGTCTTTTAGTGCTTTAGTTTTAACCACCTCACCCCGCGACGTATTGATAATAATTTTACCGCGGTCAAACTTTTCAAAAAAAGTTTCGTCTGCCATGTGATAAGTTTTATCGCGTCCTTCTTTATTGAGCGGAACGTGAAATGTTATTATGTCGCTTTGTTCAACCAGCTCATCGAGCTCTATAAAATTTCGGTTCTCTTCTAATCGTTTGCGTGGAGGATCGTTCAATAAAACTTTCATACCGAACGATTTAGCAACCCTCGTCACTTTGGTCCCCACACTTCCAACACCAATTATTCCTATGCTCAAATCCGGCAGGGAAAATTTTTTTGATACCGATAAAGAAAGAAGCGCCGAAGCAACGTACTGCATTACCGATGATGAATTACATCCCGGCGCACTAACCCATTTTATGTTATGCGAATCGCAATAATTCGTATCGATATGATCAAACCCGATTGTTGCCGTTGCAATAAACTTAACATTGGAACCATCTAAAAGGTTCGCATCGCACTTTGTTCTTGTCCGCACTAAAAGTGCATCGGCATCTTTGACATTAGCATAGGTAATCTCGGCTGGCGAAAGGTATTCAACATCTGCAAAGAGTTCCAGCTCGCCTTTTAAGAATGGAATTTTATTATCGGCTACAATTTTTATTCTCTTCATCTAATAAAACTTTGACTTCTAAGTAAGCTTACCTTGCTATTGTGCCTGCTATTTTTTTATCTCTTTCAAATCCTTAGACAAAATAAATATTAATTGTGTTTCAAAGTGCCCGGTATAAAATTTATGAGTTTAGAATAATATTATAGGGATTACAACAAAACTAAGTAACGACACATTTATCGCGCCGATGATAAATATAAACCGGTGGTAACTGCAAGACGACCGGTATCCAAGCGTGTTTACTTTTTTCTTTTCGCTTTTTCCATTAATTCCAAAAATGGTTTGAATAAATCGATCGGCACCGGAAAGACCGTCGTGGAATTTTTCTCTGCCGCTACTTCAGTGAGCGTCTGAAGGAATCTCAGTTGCAAAGCATACGGAGAACTGCTGATAATTTTTGATGCATCGGCAAGCCGCTGCGACGCTTGATATTCGCCCTCGGCATGAATAACTTTTGCACGGCGTTCACGTTCAGCTTCTGCTTGACGTGCTATCGCACGCTGCATCTCAACAGGGAGATCAACATTTTTAACTTCAACAAGAGAAACTTTAATACCCCAGGGAGCAGTATGAGTATCGATGGTTTCCTGCAGTTTTTTATTAATCTTTTCCCGTTCGGAAAGAAGTTCATCGAGTTCGGATTGACCCAGCATACTTCTTAATGTTGTTTGTGCAAGCTGCGAAGTCGCAAATAAGAAATTCTCAACTTGAACAATCGCTTTCGACGCATCGACTACGCGAAAATATATAACGGCGCTTACCTTAATCGAAACGTTATCACGCGTGATTACATCCTGGGAGGGGACTTCCATTGCAACAACTCGAAGACTTACTTTCACCATACGGTCAACAATCGGAATCAAAAAAATCAGTCCCGGTCCTTTCGCTCCTATCAATCTTCCTAATCTGAATATAACGCCGCGTTCATACTCTCTCAGAATTTTGATTGCGCTGGAAAGAATTACGATAATAAAAGATGCAATTATAAATAGAACAGTTATGGATTCAGGCTGCATGGTCTTTTCTCCTGTTTAATTTATTTTCGGTTTTGGCTTCGGATGAATTTAATTTTGCACGTATTTACGGAATTAATTTTTTAACAATCAATATAAGCCCGTTTACTCCGACAACCTTAACATGTTTCCCGCTTTCAATTTTTTCATCTGTAGTTTCGGCTTCCCAAATTTCACCATGAAGTAATACCTGACCGGATATGCCCGGACTTATTTTGGAAAGCGCCGTTCCCGTTTCTCCGATCATACCTTCGCTTCCTGTTAACGTACGCCTCCGCTGGGCAGCAAGTCCTTTCCCGATAGCAAAAGCAAAAAACAATACAGTTAAGATTGTCACCGTTATAATCACACTAAGTGAAATTGAAACAAACTCAAATGAAACATCTGTGTTTATCAGCATAAGCGATCCTACAACAAATGAAATTATTCCTCCGGCTGTAAGCAGTCCGTGACTAACAATTTTTAATTCGGCAATAAAAAGTATAACTGCAAAAACTATCAGTGCTAAGCCGGCATAATTAACCGGAAGAGTATGAAGAGAGTAAAATGCTAACACTAAAGCGATCACTCCAACTATACCCGGCAATATCGAACCGGGATTGCTAAGCTCGAATATTAATCCGTAAATTCCGATCATCATAAGTATATATGCAATATTCGGATCACTGACTATATTCAGAAATTTTTGAACAGCATTCATTTCTTTGTATCTGATTTTTGCATTTTGTGTATGAATCGTTTTTACACCGCCGGCAGTTTCTAATTTGCGTCCGTCGAGCTGAATAAGAAGATCGTCTAAATTTTTTGCAACGACATCAATAATTTTTTCGTTGAGCGCTTCGGTCTCGGATAAAGAGACACTCTGACGAACTGCTTTCTCTGCCCATTCAACATTTCTATGACGCTTCTCTGCAATGCTTCGTATAAAAGCAGCCGCATCGTTGGTTGCCTTTTCCATCATGATATCTAAACTGTCTTTCTTATTCGATTGTCCCCCCTCGTTCATCACAACCGGGTGTGCGGCACCTATGTTTGTACCCGGTGTCATTACAGATAAATTAGCAGCAAGTGTAATGAATACACCGGCAGAGGCAGCCTGTGCACCGGCGGGATAAACATAAATTACAACCGGAACTTCCGAAGCCAGCATATCACTCACAATTAATCTTGTCGATTTGAGCAGACCGCCTGGCGTATTAAGTTGAATTATCAAACACTCTGCGTTTTCTTCTTTAGCTTTTTTTATTGCATCACGAAGGTAATCTGTAACAACAGGATTGATGGCACCGTCAACTTTAGCTACATCAATTGTATGCCGGGACTTTTCTTGCGGCAGCAACAGAAGAAGAAATAATATGAAAGATAGCGGTTTCAAATTTATCTACTCTATATATTAGTCGTGAACACTTCACCAACAGCAATAAATCAATACACCGGTATTCAATCTGATAAGAAACTAAGTAATTCCTATTCAACAAGCAACCGTACAGTTTTACAGATACACGCGCGCACTACAGATTTTGCAACCCAGCAAGCAAATTCAAATTTCACAATAGATGAACAAACTTGTTCGGCAGGTGTTCGGTATTTATGTTAGATTTTAATTAAAAGCAGATCGATAAATTGGAGAAGTAACCAATCAAGATTTTTTTTAATGACACTTGACATGCCTCCTTTATTTATATAATTTTGCACTCAATATGAAAC
>CAZQQC010000006.1:0-50723 GCA_964595365.1 uncultured Melioribacter sp. | reverse complement strand
TTGGTTTTTCTGCATCGATTGCTGCTGACATATTATTGTTCCGATCAATTGACTAAAGTTGTCCATAGACCGCATACCACAACGGATGTAGAAATACACCTGTGAAGATTAATACAATAAAAAATACGATAATACTTTTTTACACTTTCATAATTTCAAAGTTCTAACTCTATGCCTGATTGACAATCAAAAATCTTCTCGTTAATTTTATTATGGTTAGCAACACAGATTGAAATTTTTTTACCTTATCATCTTCCATTACAGTCATCAATGGGGGCGCACATCTTCAATAATTTACTTCGTTACTGATGTTACGCTAAGTTTGGGCTTAAAAACGAATTTTTGTTGTTATAGAAAAAATACTCGTTTTACAGTTATACTTTTTCATTGTATATCAAACCTTGCGTAAGGTGAATTCCTTACGTGATTATTATTCTTTCTTCTGCTTGTTAATAAAAAAATCTTGAGTAGACGTTCAAAACTTGAGGCGGTAAATGGAAGTTCGTTTTATTCTCATGTTTACTTTTAACATGCTCGTCATAAAGGGGGAATTGTAATAACTGTGTACAAAAACGAAAGGAGGTGAAGTAGGCAGTTTTATCAACAAAATTTTAAAAAACTATAACAGAAAGGAGACACAACTATGTTACAAACAAAGAAACGTTTTGACTGGATTCTCATAATTATCACGATGTTATTGGTTGTAAGTGCAACTATCTCTTTTTCTCAGGAGAAGAGAGAGTCGAGCTACTCGCCAGTAATAGAAGAGCCGTTTGGAAAGGTCATGGCGCAGGACAAGTCACAGAAGGAAGCGGTGATGAAACGCCACATGAACTTGCTCAATGAACGCTACGATCTATCCAAGAAAGTAACAACTGAAATTACCATGACAAAAGGGAAACCTTTGCCTGTAGGTCCGACAGCAAAACTAAAGGCCGGACTAACATGGGAGAAACTGGCAGGTATGAATCCTGAGGAGATTAAGGAAAAAGGATTATTTCCTTATCTTCCCTTACCTCATCCGAATCACTCTGCCGGTGGTATGCTTTTTCCTCAAATGGAAATTCAACAACTTCCACGCCTGGAACGTTTTGATTTAGATTTTGATATTCCGGAACATTTCCTGCCCGAATTTCCTCCGGCGATTTTCCTAACCACTCATAAAGATATGGGAGACGTTTCGCAGGGTAAGTTGGTGACGATAGACAACTACTACGACATATTTAACGGAATCCTAAATCCAAAACAACTGGAAGGTTTGCGACTTTTGGTGACCCAGTTTCCCCAGCAACAGTTCAATGCCACGGCAGATCGAAAAAGTGAGAAGCCAAGTCAGGGTGTAGCATGTTTCGATTGCCATGTGAATGGACACACTTCGGGAGCGACGCATTTGGTTGGCGACATTAGACCGCAGTCTCATCGAAACCGCATCGAAACTCCTTCCCTGCGTGGCGTCAATATTCAGCGCCTATTCGGGTCACAGCGAGCTTTGAAGACAGTAGAAGATTTCACCGAATTCGAACAACGGGCTGCCTATTTTGATGGGGATCCGTTGACAGCTACAAAGAAAGGTGTCAACATTCTTGAAAGGGGCAGCCAGGTTCACTTCATGGCGGAATTCCAAGCACTCATTGATTTTCCACCGGCACCGAAACTCGATATCTACGGCAAGCTCGATCCAACAAAAGCAACAGAGTCGGAAAAGAGGGGTCAGTCAATCTTTTTTGGTAAGGGAAAGTGTGCCAGCTGCCATGATGCCCCTTACTACACAGACAACCAGATGCATGATCTCCAGGTGGAAAGATTCTATAAGGCTCAGACAATTAACGACCAATACATTCGTGCCGAGGGACCAATCAAGACTTTTTCACTGAGAGGCATAAAGGATTCCCCTCCATATTTTCACGATGGACGCTTGTTGACATTGGAAGATGTTGTCGAATTCTTTAATCTTGTTCAGCAGCTCAACCTCACAGAACAAGAGAAGAAGGATCTAGTTACATTCCTAAGGCAACTATGACACGATTCTTTTTCAATATATTGGAATGACTCAACCGGAGACGATTTGAAACAGTGGTTAATAGATGTTCACATTTTGCAAACGCTATGTTGTAAAGCAAAGTCCGGCTCAATTAGTAACGGTTGCCTCTCCCCGTTTGGAGTATTTCTGTTGCTTAGCCCATCACACAGCTTCAAACGGGGCGGGGTTGTCCTAAAAAGTAATTATTCAAAATTATGATCTGCAAGAATTCCGGCTAACAGTCAACCCGACTGTTTCGATACAAATTTTATCTGGGCGAGGCAGCTTACTTCCGATTTCTCGAGTATTTCAGCTTGATAAAAATCTTTATTGAACGACTACTGTTCCCGTCATTGTGTCTTGATGTAGTTTACAGTAATAGGGAAATGTTCCTTTAGTGTTGAACATAAAAGAAAATGTTGAGCCATTGCCAAGATTGCCAGAATCAAATGTGCTGTTGGGTGAACCCGGTGTTCCGCTTGTTACAGTATGCGCCACGTTATCTTTGTTGGTCCATTTAATTGTTGTGCCCGCGGTTACCGTTATTGACTTGGGACTGAAAGTAATGTTTTGAATGAAAACCTCGTTGGCTGGAGGCGTCCCCGTATTTGTATTGTTGTAAGAGTTTGTACCATAATTGTATTTTGAACAACCGAAAATCCCAGCTATTAGAATGTAAAGAGCCGACATCAGAACTGTTTTCTTTAACATTTGGCATCCTTTCGTGTTGATGAAACGCTTTTCTCGCTCATGATGCCAAACAATTTTTTTCTAAGTTTAGTTTCTTAGCAGGGAATTATGGGCTACGGTTTCCCCAATAATTTCATCAAGAAAGAGCCCGGCGTCTTTTCCACTGCCATGAATTGGAATACTGTTTGCAAAATGTTTTCAGATTCTAAATAATCTGCAAGAGAACTTCTTTCGGAATTTCGTGTCCGCCGTTAAAACGCCTCAAGTTAAAATTCAGCTTTAGCCCTTCAATTCGTTTTAACTCTTGCTGAATCAAAAATTCCGGTATGAAATCGTCCTTATCGCCGATTACCAATGTCGGGTTAAGTCGATTTATAATTTCGCGATGAGTTTTGAGATCTATATCGGGAGGGATACCGCCGCTCCATAAAATTAATTTATCGACTTTTACGCCGCTTCTGATAATCCATCTGCATGCAGTCGCAGTTCCTTGCGAAAATCCCAAAACAGTAATCTCAACACTTTTAAGGTTCGATTGATTGATCATTTCATCGTAGAGTACATTAAGATAATTCGTGTAATCTATTATTTCATTTTCGCGGTCAATTTTTGTCGTCCATGTAGCGCCGATTTTTCCCTTGTAGCTTTTCAGATAAAATCTGTTTAGTGCTTCCGGTGCTATTATCAAAATGTCATCGGAGGCAATCGGTTCAAAATTGTGAATGAAATCCTCGGCAAGCTGACCGTAACCGTGAAGAACAAACCAGACAAATCTAATTTTATCCGACATTGCGCCGTTAGTAAAATAACGGGCTGTTTTCGGAATGGAAATATTTTTTGCGGTTGTTATCATCATGTTCTTTCTGATCCTAAATACTTGATACTCGATGCCTTCCCAGCATTGGACAATTAAATTTTTTGAATCAGCATCAAGAATATAGAATCGGTCTCAAGTTCATTTTAATTTGCCGAATTTTTTCAGTAAATATCTTCCGCGCGCTTTAACCGCCGGGGCGCCATTTATCATCTGCTTTTCAATTTCGTCGCGAACACTTTTGAGCGGCAGTTTATTTTTCAATGCAAAATTAGCTAATGTTTGCATGCATGCAACTTTAACAATAATGCTGTCCGATTCGTTCAACCATTTATAGAGCATGTTTAATGATTTATCGATTTCTTTCTTTGTAAGTTCCAGATAATCCAGCACCATTGCGACGTGCCAGATAATTTCCTTCTGATTAAACTTTTCCAAATTTTTCAGGAGAATTTCTTTTTTGTTCTGAATATACTCCGGAGATTCTTTCGCAATTTTTTCAACAGCATCTGCGCAGCGTGCGCGTATTACTTTGTCCTCATGAAAAATTCCGTTAAAGACTTCGCCAAACAATTCCGGATCTCTTATTACCATCGAAACAACTTCGTTAGATTTGCCGATCGAGCGCAGATCGTTGCCGGTAAGCAAATCGTAAATTGTACCGGATGTTCTTGCTTTCTTAATTTGGGTTTTCTTCGCCTTCATCCCATTTCAAATAATTATAATGAATGTAATGCCGAATTTCATGCAATGATTTCTCGTTCCGAATTATATGATCATAAAACCTAGGCTGCCATGCAAAATCTCCAAAACCTGCCTGGTGGATTCTTGTTGTGGATGAAGATTTAAAGCCTCTAACTATGTTTGATAAATTCTGTTTTATTTGTAGAGACGCATGGTCATGCGTCTCTACATTGTTATTATCAATAATTATTATTCCATGAAAATGATTCGGCATAATGATCCATTCATCCAATTCAATATTTTGCCTGATCATCGGAGTGGAAAGCCATTCTTCTTTCACGATTTTTCCTGCCAAAGATAATGTCATTCGCTCTTTAACTATCTTCCCCAAGAAGCAGGATTTATCCTTTGTGCAAATCGTGGTGTAGTACCAAGCAGAATTAGTATAATCCCAACCTTTCAGTCTTGCACTTTCAATCCTATATTTATTTTTAAATAACACTAAATCATTTCCATTCTAATATATCTATTGAATCTCCAACTCTTACGACACCCAACGATTCGTGAATTAAATTTTGTCCGAAGTAAACATGGTTGTCCCTGCCCCTGTATTTCGACAGCGTCTTGAGCGGTTCTTCTTTCGCCTCTGCGGTTTCTTGATTTACCGTTGTTACTTTACATCTTGAACACGGTTTAACGGCTTCGAAAATTATGCTGCCGATTTTAAATTTCTTCCACCTATCTTCATCGAATGCTGCGCCGCCTTCAAAAACAAAATTGGGATGGAACCGATTCACCGGCACCTTTTCTTCCAAGCGCGAATTCAAATCATTCAGCGATTGTCGTCCAATAATCAGGAACGGGAACGCATCTGCAAAACTTACAATTTCATTATTGCTGGAATACTTCGGATCGACACGACGCAGCGAATCATCCGGCATGTAAACTAATTTACAATTAATATTTAACGCTTCGGACAACCAGCTATCGGCGGTTTTGCTGACGTGATTAATTTCCAATTTATCATTCCACACTATAACCTCAACTTGCAAATTGCTTTCTGGAATAAACGGAACTGTTAACGGTTTAATATTTTTTGCACTGTGAGTTAACGTTAAACCAGTTTTATTCGCCGTAACTTTCACAAGTGCCATTTGCGAATGTGTGCGCTGAGTTAAAAATTTTCCGCTCTCATCAACAACCATCCACCTTCGGTCATGCCTCAATCTGCGGTCGGTAACCTCGGCAGATTTCAATGAAATTCCGCCAAGCGATTTGACTGGATAAATATTTATCTCGCTCAAAAGGTATTTGTACATTCTTTTTTCAACGATAAAAAATATGAGAACAAAATAAACAATAGCGCCTTATCGCTCAATGCCAGAGACTTTAAATTTATCAACCAGCAACTTCATTTTTTCGTAATGCGAGCCATGCCAATAAACCTTATCGCATTTCTTACAGATGTAAAATTGAGAATAAATGGTTTTAACCTTCGCCGGAATCCTGCCAATAATTTTTTCCTTATCTATTTTTTTCAGAAAATAGTTGCAATCAATGCACCGCGTGAATTCCTTGATTTCGTTTTTCATGTCAAACCGGTTCACTATTTCTTCAATCTGTTTTTGGGGACTAGTATTCCTCATGAAATAACCTCTTGTAACACTGCTGTGTTTAAGAATTCCAAGATCGCGCGTTAAAATGGCGCGCTTTTCTTTCAATGAAATCCGAATTATCTCTTTATCGGAAAAATAATTTTCATACTTCGTGTCGAAACCGAGCATTCTCATATATCTTGCAAGCGTTCCAAGATGAACATCTAAAACGAATTTCGGTTTGCGAAGAGGTTTAGGCCGTAGCCGTTGAAGTTTTGATATATCCAGCGATTCGAATTCAGGATAAACCGAAATGTCATCGCTGTCATTTACATGATAATTAAACCCTGCGGATGACCCGTTCACAATTATCAAATCGACTTCGGTGTGGGGAACACCTAACGATTCTATCAAATCTTTGACGGATCTGCGGCAAAAGTACCTGTGCGTGAATCTTACTTTTCTTTTCCGCTCGGGAAGGAAATCGTTCAATTCTTCGTAGAATCTGATACTGATTTTTTTCACTGATATTTATTATTCTGTATGAATTCTACCGGTGCATTATTATCAACTATAAACGCGGCACCACCCTGGCAATAAACCACCCGACCGGATCAAAATTTTTCTCTTTGATCGTCTCATACGCGTCATCAACTTCAAACACAACATGCGGAACAGTTTTTACAATTTCGGGAAGAGAACAATCTTTTTCGTATCGCATCCATTCGATTTTGAAATCACCTGTTTCATAACCGGAGACATAAATTTTGTATTCCTTCAGATATGTTTCGCCATCTTGTTTCACTTTTTGTAGGTATGCCGCGATGATGATATTTAAATTTTGAGCCGATCTATTTTTTCCGATTTAAGTTTTCTTCTTTACAATTCCTTGAACGTATTTTCTGAATTCTTCCGGTTTGCCGGGAAGTGCTATTTCAAAAATAACTTTCAGATTTCCGTTTTTAATCTTTTGAAGTATACATGGTTTTTTCAATTTTTAATCTCCGTTTCAATTCTTTTTAAGGCTGCATGTTTTAGCTTCGCTTGCAATTGATATTATTAGGATTGCAAAAATTCTTCCGCCCGGAATATGAAAGTTTACACTTTACCTGTTTTTAAAATTCTTAACGTAATTTTTAGTGAAATTGCTTAGAACTAATTTTCCGCTGATCTCAGCGCGTTGTTCAAGAAGTACATCCCAGTTATCCGTGCCTTCCCAAAAAACTTTTTTCATTTGAGAGATTGCTTCCGGGTTGCAGCTTCCGATTTTTTTTGAAAGCTCGGTAACAGCTTCATCAAGATCGTGAACCGTTGAAAAGACTTTAGTGAACAATCCGTTTTGTTTCGCCCAGAATGCATCGTGCCATTCGGCATCAACTGCCATAGTTATAAATGCCGTCTTTCCGATCTTTCGTTCGATGGCGGGACCAACAACAAACGGTCCGATGCCGAGCTGCAGTTCACTTAATCTAACCGAAGCGTCGCTTGTTGCTAAAGTATAATCTGCAGTTGCTGCAATTCCAACTCCTCCACCAACGGCTTTTCCCTGCACGCGTGCAATAATTAACTTCGGGCATTTTCTCATCGCGTTCAATAGCCGTGCAAAACCCATAAAAAATTCTTTTCCGGTTTTAAAATCTTTAATTTTCAAAAGTTCATCGAATGAAGCACCGGCGCAGAAAGTTTTATCGCCTTCACTTCTAATCACTATAACGTTAACATCTTTTTCTACCCCTGCACGAATGATAGCGTCCGTCATTTCCTTCAGCATTCTGCCGGGCAACGAATTGCTTTTGGGATGAGTAAAACTAATTGAAGCAATATGATCATTAATCGATAATAAAACTTTACCGGCGCGTTCCATCGCGAACTCCTTTCCTGGTAAAATTATCCATTCCATTAACTATATACTCTATATCCGTAATATTATCAACCATAAAATCGGGTTCCGATTTTTGAAGTTCTTTTTTAGTTCGGTATCCGTAAGTAACAGCGCATGTTTTTGATCCAGCATTCTTTCCGCATTGAATATCAATTTCGGTATCGCCAACGATTAAAGTATTGCTCGCATCGGTTTTAAGATATTCACAAATCTTCAACAACGGTTCCGGCGAAGGTTTATGGGCGATGCCGGGCCGCCGTCCCATCACTTCGTCAAATTTGTCGTAAAGATTAAAATGCTTCAAGATCAATTCTGCCTGATCCTGCGCTTTGGTTGTTAGAAGAGAAATCTTGATTCCTTTTTTCACAAGACTTGCGATAGCATCGTTAGCACCGTTGTAAACGGATGAAGAATGAATGAAATCAAAATATACATTCTTATAGATATCGATGAATTTTTCGAAATCCGGCACACGGATTTTGAAGTCGTCAAATATATCTACAAAGTGCAAACCGATCTTGCTATAAAATTCATTGCGCGGCATTTCTGCCTGTATATTCAGTCTTCTTAAAGTATCGACGGTCGCCTCGTAAATTGTTTCGTGCGAACTTATCAGCGTTCCGTCTAAATCAAATACAATCAGTTTGAAGCTCATCTAAGGATCAAGATAAAATTCATTTAAAGATAGTGATTTGCCGGACAAAAGTTGAGATGCTTTAATTGTTGTTAAATTTATTTCAAGCGTCTCATTTATAAAATGTTATGATGCAGCCTCTAAACAGTCCACGCACCCAGTATAATTCCGAATATCAGCATCACAATAAGATGGTAGCCGCAATCCACAAGCAGTAATCTTTTCGACCTGCCTTCAAACAAAGAATTGATTGCCATAGGTGCTGCGATAAATCCGAGCCAGCATAAAAACGATAAACGAATTCCTTCCGAGACTGTGCTCGCGTTGGTGTGAGCCATTAATTGAGCCAGCGAATATGAAATGAACAAATGTCCTAAAAAAGACAGTCCGAAAATTCTTACGGGATTAAATCCTTTCTTCAATTCTTCTTCGGATTTATCGACTGCCTCCATCCATGTTTTTCCCAAAACAATCGGACTATACCATAACCCACCAACCCCTATCGAGATCACCCCGCAAACCAAGACCGCCCAATAGTTAACTTGAAGTATTACAGGCATCAATAGTTCTCCTTTGCTGGTTGAAAGATTAATCTTCTTTGTAAATTTTTATTTCTGCTTTACCGCCGCTAAGATGGTAACCGCGGTACATTCCTGCAGTGTTGAAGGGCATTGCAATGTTTCCATTTTTATCGATGGCAATTATTCCGCCATCCCCGCCAAGCTGCGTAAGTTTTTTCTCGATCACTTCATCGGCAGCATCTTTAAGTGACAGATTTTTGTAAGCCATCAAATCGGAAATGTCGCGTGCAACGCTGAGACGAATAAAATATTCTCCCCATCCGGTTCCGGAAACAGCACATGTGTTATTGTTGGCGTAAGTGCCTGCACCAATGATTGGTGAATCTCCGACACGCCCGAACTTTTTCATCATCATTCCGCCAGTTGATGTGCCGGCAGCAAGATTTCCTTCCTTATCGAGCGCTACGCATCCAACCGTTCCGTGTTCATCGCCGTTCAATTTCTTTTCCATTTTTTCTTTCATCTTCAAATACTGATCATACCTTTCCTTAACTATGAAATAACTGTTGTCGACAAGTTCAACGCCGTTTTGCTTTGCAAATTCTTCTGCGCCGTCGCCAATCATCAACACGTGAGGTGATTTTTCCATAACCAGCCTTGCAAGAGAGATTGGATTTTTGATGCGCTTAATTCCTGCAACAGCTCCCGCCATTAAAGTTTTTCCGTCCATGATAGACGCGTCCAATTCTGCAACACCTTTTTCTGTAAGCACGGCACCTTTGCCAGCGTTGAAGAGAGGCGAATCTTCCATAATGTTTATAACCTTCTCAACAGCATCAAGACTTTTGCCGCCGTTCTCCAAAATCTTATATCCGGTTTCAAGCGCTTCGGCAAGTTTTGAAACATACCCGGCTTCTTTTTCCGGTGTCATATTTTTTTTCAGAATTGTTCCGGCGCCGCCGTGAATTACCAAACCGAATTTTTGTGATTGAGAAAAAACGGATTGCGAAAAGAAAATTAAAAGAAGGAATAATTTTGCGGCGAGACGAAATTCCTTAGATTCACATATCAAATGTGCCCGGTAGGTAAAATGAAATTTTTGAAACTCTAAGCCAAAAATGATAATTCCGTTTTCTCTAATACTATCTTTTGTTTTTTCCGATTCATCCATGGTTATTTTTTGATTACTTTATAACCGTTCTTTTGCCAGTCGATCATCCCTCCTGATAGATGGGATACATTGGTATATCCAATTTTAACCAACTCCCTTGCAGCCATCTCGCTCATCCGGCCGCTCCGGCAATACAACACGATTTTTGCGTTTTTGTTCCCCGGTAGTTTATCAAGGTTTTCTCTCATTTTATCATATTGAATGAAAGCGTCCGTACTCTTGATTTCGCCCTCGTAAGGAATATGAACATTCACAAGAAAGAAATCTTTTTTCTCGAGCATAGATGCCAGATTATTACTGGTAATCGAGGTATAGCCTGCAACTGACGGCTTTAAGCCGGTCTGCCTTACAGTGTCTTTCTGCGCCTTTAGTGCTTGAAACGGCTCAAAACAGTTAATTAATGCTGCCGTAATAGCTATGAAAAAAATTGTTTTAGCTCGCATAGAATTTGACTCCCTGTCCCGCCCCGCTGTAAATTATCAAACCAAATTTTTGTGTCGGGGTAAAAATAGATTGCAAAAGAAAAATTAAAAGCCGGAATAACTTTGCAGCGGGACGAATTTTTTTAGATTTACACATCATTTTAACTTTATTCTTACTAATTGCACGTGAAATTATCCTGCAGAATATTAAAAAGCAATCTTTAGCTAAAGAAATGATTTTTTGAATTTTAATATTGTGAAAATGTTGCCGCATAATTTAAATTTGTTTCAACCATCAAATTTGCAGTGGAGGTAAAATGAAATTTTTAAGACTCCCGGCGAAAATGGTAATTCTGTTTTCGCTAATACCGCTTTTTGTTTTAGCGCAGGGGAAAAAATCGAAAGCTATCCAATATGAATTCAAAATGGTTTATGAAATAGAAACTACCCCGGTCAAAAATCAAGCAAAGACCGGAACATGCTGGTCATTTGCAACCACATCTTTTGTCGAAACCGAATTGATGCGTATGGGAAAAGGCAAACATATCCTTTCACCGATGTTTAATGTGCGTTATGCTTACATGCCGAAAGCAGAGAATTACATTCGTTACAACGGACTAACAAATTTCGGAATAGGCGGACAAGCTCACGATGTTATGAACATTATTAAAGAATACGGATTCGTTCCCGAGGAAGCATACACAGGAAAAAAGATCGAAGAAGAAGAGCATAACCACGGCGAAATGGATGCGGTTCTAAAAGCAATTGTTGACGCGGTTAACAAAGTGAAAGGAGGTAAGATTACACCATTATGGCAAAAAGTTTTTGAAGACGCGCTGAATATTTATCTTGGAGTTCCTCCGAAAGAATTTGCTTATCAAGAAAAAACTTACACGCCAAAAAGTTTTGCAGAATCAACTGGATTCAAGCCGAACGATTATGTGGAACTTACATCGTTCACACATCATCAGTTTTACACCAAATTTGATCTGGAAATTCCCGATAACTGGAGTAAAGGATTGTACTACAACGTTCCGATAGACGACATAATGAAAATTATGGACAATGCGCTGGAAAAAGGTTACTCGATTGCCTGGGATGGCGACGTTAGTGAAAAAGGATTCAGCCGCAAGAAAGGAATTGCAATTGTTCCACTAACCGAAGAAGCAACCGATGATTCAAAAAAAGATGAAGAGGAAACCGACCGACCGGCAAAAGAAAAAATTGTAACGCAGGAAATGCGTCAAGAAACTTTTGATAACCGCACAACTACAGACGATCACTTAATGCACGTCACCGGCTTAGCAAAAGATAAGAACGGAAATAAATTTTATTACACAAAGAACTCCTGGGGAACTAAAGACAAAAAGTATGATGGCTACTGGTACATTAGCGAACCGTACGTTCGTTTGAAAACAATTGCCATCATGATTCACAAGAATGCAATACCGATAGAAATAAAAGAGAAATTACGAATTGAGAATTAACAATTTAGATTTATCTATTAAACTGTTTCAGATGATGATCAAGATGGGTGAAAATCAATCTTCCCCATAGTTTTTTTGTTCATCTATCCAAAAGCAGGATGACACGGTTTTTCGTTTGCTTATTCTTGCTTCTTGTTACATCTTGATCAATTTTTTCATCTTCTCAATTTCATCGCGGAGATTTGCGGCGCGTTCAAACTCCAAATCTTTCGCTGCAGCGAGCATTTCCTCCATCATCTGTTCAAGCAGTTCCTTGCGCTGATCGTTCGTCATATATTTTACAACCGGCTCGGCAACTTTTAAAAATGCCGTTTCTTCCTTTTCGTAATCCTTCTTCCGTACATCTGCAATAGAAGTAGAGGACATAATTTCTTCTATGCTCTTGTAAATTGTTGTCGGAATAATATTGTGCTCTTCGTTGTATTCGGTTTGAAGTTTACGGCGCCGGTTGGTTTCATCGATTGTTTTGCGCATCGAGTTGGTGATTTTATCTGCATACATGATAACTTTCCCGTTCACATTACGTGCGGTACGCCCGGCTGTTTGCATGAGTGATCTTTCGCTGCGCAGAAATCCTTCTTTGTCTGCGTCAATGATAGCAACAAGAGAAACTTCAGGCAGATCCAAACCTTCGCGAAGCAAATTAACTCCAACAAGAACATCAAAGTCTCCAATTCTCAGATCGCGTATAATTTCAACGCGTTCCAGCGCATCAACCTCGCTATGAATATAACGAACTTTTATTCTCAGCTTATCGAGATAATCGCTTAAGTCTTCTGCCATTTTTTTTGTTAGCGTTGTGACGAGAACTCGCTCTTTCAACCCGGTGCGTTTTCTAATCTCGCCAATCAAATCATCTATCTGACTTTTAACCGGACGAATTTCGATTTCGGGATCGAGTAAGCCGGTTGGACGAATGACCTGTTCAACAAAAACGCCCTTGCTTTTTTGAAGCTCGTAATCTGCCGGAGTTGCGCTTACATAAATCACCTTGTTGGTCAACGCTTCGTACTCTTCAAATTTAAGCGGACGGTTATCAAGCGCCGAGGGGAGACGGAAGCCGTATTCAACCAGAACTTCTTTGCGCGAACGGTCGCCGTTATACATACCGCGTATTTGTGGAACTGTTACGTGCGACTCATCGATTATCAACAGATAATCTTCAGGAAAATAATCGAACAGACAATACGGGCGTGAGCCTGCCGAACGCCCGTCCATGTGCCGTGAATAATTCTCGATACCGGAACAGTAACCGATCTCGCGCATCATTTCGATATCGAATCTGGTACGCTGTTCAAGCCGTTGTGCCTCAACATATTTTTCTTGCGACCAGAAATATTGCAGCCGTTCCTTCAGCTCGGCTTCAATAGTTTGGATTCCCCGGTTTACCTGATCTCTTGTGGTTACGAAATATTTTGCCGGGTAAATTGCTGCTGTCTCGACTTCTTGAATTACATTTCCAGTTATAGAATCAATAATGGAAAGCCGTTCGATTTCGTCTCCCCAGAATTCAACGCGTATGGCTTCTTCATATTGATAAGCCGGAATAATTTCAACAACGTCACCGCGGGCACGGAACGTTCCTCGCTTGAAATCTACATCGTTGCGTGTATAGTAAATGTCAATCAAGTTTCGCAATAGTTTTTTCCGCTCGATTGTCTGTGCTTTTTGCAAAAACATAATTTGACGCGCATATTCTTCCGGCGCACCGATACCGTAAATGCAACTTACGCTGGCAACAATTATAACATCGTTCCGTCCTTCTATAAGGGATGTTGTTGCTTTCAAACGCAGCCTGTCAATTTCTTCGTTAACGGAAAAATCTTTTTCAATATAGAGATCGCGTTTAACAACGTAAGCTTCCGGCTGGTAGTAATCGTAATAGCTTATAAAAAACTCAACCGCGTTGTTAGGAAAGAATGATTTGAACTCGGAGTAAAGCTGCGCTGCCAGAGTTTTATTGTGAGAAATAACCAGCGTTGGCCGATTATACTCTTTTATGATATTGCTCATTGTATATGTTTTACCGCTGCCGGTTACACCGAGCAAGACCTGGTGTTTATCACCGCGTTTCAACCCTTCGAGCAATTCAGCAATTGCTTTGGGTTGATCGCCTGCAGGCTGATAATTAGAAACTAATTCGAATTTATTCATGTTGCCGTTAAAGTGTAACCGTGAATATATAAAATCATTTTTTCATCTAGACAAAAAGTGTTGGGCTTGACAAATAAATTTTTGTTGTTTTAGAGAAAATACTCGTTTTGCAATTTTAATTCTTCACAATCGGTCAAATCTTGTGTAAAGTGGGTTAATAAAAAAATTCCGGCTAGAATTCATCTCTGAAAAGCGGCGAAAAAAATATTAATTTTACAATCAAAAGTTTGCAGAGAGGAATTATCCTTTGACGATTCGCGAAATAGAAGAACAAATTGTTAAAGAGTTCAATCAGTTTATTGACTGGGAAGATAAATACAAACGAATTATTGAACTGGGCAGGCAGCTTGCGCCGATAAATGAGTTGTATAAAACTGAAAAGTATAAACTTAGCGGCTGCCAATCGCAAGTTTGGATAAATGCAAAACTTGAAGACAGCAAAATATTTTTCGAAGCCGACAGCGATGCTGCAATTGTAAAAGGCTTGATTGCACTGTTGATAAAAGTTTATTCCGGACACACGCCGGATGAAATACTTTCCTCGCCGCCGGAGTTTGTTAAAAAAATTGGAATAGATAATCACCTTTCTCCAACCCGCAAGAACGGTCTTGGCGCAATGATGAAACAGATTCAGATGTATGCGTTGGCGTTTAAATCGTTAGAGACAAGAAGTGAAAAGTCAAACGTGAAAAATGAAACGAAAAATTCCCGGTTTTAACACTCAAACACTCTACGTTCTACACTCACTTATGCTGTCCTATTAATCCTTCTTCGGGGCATTGATTGCATTCGAACTGCAATGTGATGTGATGAATTCCGAATTTGTCTTCCAGCTTTTTTTCGATTTTCATTCTTAGCGCATCGCTTTGACTAATTTTCATGTCATTAACGTTCACGTGCGCTTCGAGATGAATATCGTTATCGCCAACCATCCATATGTGAATATGATGAATGTCGGCAACTTCAGAAAATTTTTCGACTTCGGTTTTAATATCATCCAGTGCAATTTCGGGCGGGGCTCCTTCCATCAGCACATGAATCGCTTCTCCAAGTATGAGATAACATTCACGCATTATATAAATACCGATCAGAAAAGTTAGTAACGAATCGATCCATGTTATGTTCCAAATTGCGATTGCAATTCCTCCGAGCAATACAGCCACCGAAGAAACCGAATCGCTTAAGAGATGCATGTATGTTGAGCGAATGTTCAAGCTGGTTTTGGAATCGCGCTTGAGCAGAAGTGTTCCTACAATATTTGCAATTAGTCCGATAGCAGCAACAATTGTCATGATGCCGGCTTCGATTTTTTCCGGTTCGTAAAATCTTTTTAACGCTTCATAAAAAAGAAATCCATAAATAACTATAAGTACCGATGCATTAATAACAGCCGCGAGAATTTCGGCGCGTTTCAAACCAAACGTGTGCCGATAGGAATTGTCGCGCCCCTTCAGTTTTATAGCGATGTAAGAAATTATAATTGAAAGTGCGTCGCTGAAATTGTGGAGTGCATCGGAAATGAGGGCAAGACTTCCGGCAATTAATCCGCCGGCAATTTGAAAGGCGGTAATTATAAAATTTAAAAACATTGTAATCATCAGCCGTCCCCCGGTGGTATTCAGCGAAGAATTGTGTGAATGGTTGTGTGACAATTTAATTCTTTTCCGCCCGCAGTGTTGAACAGGCAATTTTTTCTTAAATTTGAACGCCGCTAACAAAAATGTGAATCATAACAATGAAAAACAAATTTTATAACGACTTTGATTTTGAACGTTTGAAAGCAAGCTCAAGAGAAAAGGACTACCGTTCGCCGTTTCAGATTGATAGAGACAGAATTATTCATTCATCCGAGTTCAGGCGTCTTCAGGGTAAAACACAAGTTTTTTTACCTGGCGAATATGATTTTTACCGCACGCGGCTAACCCATTCTATCGAAGTCGCTCAAATTGGAAGATCGATTTGCAGTTACTTGCTTTCCAAAGAAAAAGATTTACTAAATGAAGAATATTTTATTGATGAGGATTTGGTAGAGTCTATTTGTCTTGCACACGATCTCGGTCATCCGCCGTTCGGTCATGCTGGTGAACGGATTTTGAACAAGCTGATGAAAAAGTACGGCGGCTTCGAAGGAAATGCACAAACATTACGTTTGATCACCGAGATTTTTTACCGACACGAAGATCATCACCGCGGTATGAATCCTACACGCGCATTTCTTGACGGCATTCTCAAATACAAAGCTACATACAAAAAATTTGCAGATCCGGATAATCATTTTATTTATGACGACCAGAAAAAGTATATAGATTTCATTTTCGGCGGCAAAAAGGTTCCTCAAAAACTTTCTTCACCCGAAAATCTAAATCAATTTCAAAGCATAGAATGCCAGATAATGGATTGGGCAGACGACACTGCTTATGCTATAAATGATCTTGTCGACAGCATTGCCGGCGGTTTTCTCACAATTCCGAAACTTATCCGGTGGCAGAATGAAAATAATTTGCCTGATCATCAATTACAAATTGTTCAAGAAATAATAGATTGGATTAAAGCCGGAAATTATAAACCAAGGTTCGGCGCACAGATCGGAGAGTTTGTTCGCTCGGTTAGTCTGACCGGAAGAAAAACCTTCATGGAGAAATTTACAAACCGCTACAAGTACGTTCTCAATATCGAAAAAGAAATCTTCGACAGAGCACAGATTTATAAAAAGATTGCGGTAGATTTGGTGTTCCGATCTTCGCAGCTGCATCAAATAGAGTTCAAGGGTAACAGCATGATCGAATCGCTTTTCAAATTGTTTGAAGGAAATTATATCAAATTGCTCGACGATAGAAAATTATTACCGAACTTTAACGATAGATTAATCCGCTCGGCAAATACAAAATCTGGCAGGGCGCGTATTGTATGCGATAACATTTCCGGTGCAACCGATTCTTATGCGATGAGAATGTACCGCCGGCTGTTCGATCCTGAATATAGTTCGCTGGCAGATTTGGTTTAGTTCTTTTGTTTCGAATTTTTTTTACTGTAATTAAATTTCTTACATAAAGTTCATGGTTAATTCAAAAATAACATTGCACGAAAGCGAATTGCGGTATAATAGACTTCTTCAATACTTAACCGATTACATTTATACTGTAAAAATTGAGAACAGTCAAGCCGTTGAGACTTACCATGGACCGGGGTGCCTTGCCGTTACCGGTTATACTTCGGAAGATTTTCTTGCCGATCCGGATCTTTGGTACCGGATGGTACACGAAGACGACAAAGCCGCCGTTCTCGATCAAGCCAACAAAGCTCTTGCAGGCATTGAACAAAAACCGCTTGAACACAGAATAATTCACCGCGATAGATCGGTTCGTTGGGTACGAAACAGCATTGTCCTTTCCAAAGACGGATCCGGACAATTGCTTTCGTATGACGGATTAATAAACGACATCACCGAACTCAAAGAAGCTGAAGAGGAAGCCGAGTCAAAGCGCCGCCAATTGATTCAAGCCGATAAAATGGTTTCGCTTGGAACAATGGTAAGCGGCATCGCTCATGAAATTAATAATCCTACAAACTTTGTTCTTCTGAATGCTCGGTTTCTTCAAAAAGTTTGGGACGATATTCTTCCTGTAATCATAGAATATTCACAGCAGCACGAAGATTTTGCCGTTGCAGGGTTCCCGAGTTCGCAGGCAAAAGGAAAAGTAAAACAATCTTTGGATGGAATTGTTCAGGGTGTTCTTAGAATTCAGAAAATAACAAAAAGTCTTACAAACTTTGCGCGCATCGATGCCGGCGACCTGGACCAGCTGGTCGATCTCAAAAATGTGGTGAACAATGCAATTCTTCTAACCGAGAACGAAGTTAAGAATTCGACCGATAATTTTTGGGTTTATTATAATTCCGATCTTCCTCCAATAAAAGGGAACTCACAGCAATTGGAACAGGTGCTCATAAATCTTATCAACAACGCTTGCCAATCGCTTACAGATAAAAGTCAGAGAATTTCTCTTGACCTGGGCGTGAACAAAATTGGAAATTTTATTTGCATTGAAATCAAAGATGAAGGAGCCGGAATCGAGAAAGAAAATCTCAAAAATATTTTTGACCCTTTCTTTACTACAAAAAGAGGAACCGGAGGAACGGGTTTGGGTTTATACATTTCGTACAACATCGTTAAAAGTCATGGCGGAGATTTAATCATAAAAAGTGAAAAGGGTAAAGGAACAGTTTGCGAAATAAAACTTCCTATTAATTAACGGAGGATTGAAAATGGCTGCAGCAGAATTTCCATCTCTTCCAGTATTGTTGGTAGACGACGAACAACAATTTCTTCTAAGTGCCGAATTAACTTTAACCGCAAGCGGAATCAATAACATCAGGACTTTGTCGGACAGCCGCGGTGTGTTATCCCTTCTGGAAAAGGAAGAATTTTCTCTTATCGTTCTGGATGTCAACATGCCATATATAACCGGATTGGAATTAATTCCGCGCATCGTTGAGAAGAATCCTTTCATACCCATCGTTGTTGTAACTGCCATCAATGATGTTGACAGCGCTGTTAAAAGTATTAAAGCCGGCGCGTTTAATTATCTTCTTAAACCGGTTGATGAAACGAGGCTTGTAACAACTATCAGGAGCGGGTTGGATTTGCGCGACATGCGGGACGAGAACAAACGCCTGAAAGATTATCTGCTGAAAGACAAACTTGAAAATCCTGAAGCGTTTCAAGAAATAATTACTAAAAGCAATTCGATGCGTGCAATTTTCAAGTATATCGAAGCAATTTCGAAAACTATGCTTCCTGTTCTTGTTACAGGTGAAACCGGAGTTGGTAAAGAATTAATTGCGCGGTCAATTCACCGTTTGAGCAAAAGAAAAGGCGTGATGATTGAACTAAACGTTGCCGGAGTTGACGATAATTTGTTTTCGGATACTCTCTTCGGCCACAAGCGCGGCGCATTTACAAATGCGGAAACCGACCGCAAAGGATTGATAGAACAAGCGGAGAAAGGAACATTGTTTCTGGATGAAATAGGTGACTTGAGTTTGGAATCGCAAGTAAAACTGCTGCGGCTGATTCAAGAAGGAAAATATTATCCGCTCGGTTCGGACATGGCAAAGCTTGCCGATGTTAGAATCATCTGCGCAACAAATAAGAATGTTGAAGAATTGCGCGACAATAATTCTTTCAGAAAAGATCTTTATTATCGTCTGCAAACACACTTGATTCATATTCCATCTCTGCGCGAACGCAAAGGCGATATTCCATTGTTGATAAATCACTTTTTGGAAAAAGCATCTACACGGCTTAGCAAAAAGAAACCGACCGTTCCAAAGGAAATATATACGCTCCTTTCCAGTTACAACTTTCCGGGAAACGTTCGTGAGCTGGAAGGAATTATTTTTGATGCGGTCAGCGTTCATTCGTACGGAATTATGTCGTTGGAATCAATAAGAGAAAAAGTTTTCCCAAGAGGAAAAGAATCTTTTGCCGAAACACAGCCCGAAAGTACGGAAGATAAGATACAGTTCGGCGAGCAGCTGCCGTCGCTTGATGAAGTTGATAATCTATTAATAAAAGAAGCGTTGAAAAGGAGCGCCGGAAATCAAACAATTGCGGCAGATTTACTTGGCATAAGCAGACGGGCTCTCAACAATAGGCTAAACAGGAAAAAAGAATCGTAATCAACTGCGTGATAAATGGGTGCCACAGTTTTGCCCACATTTCCGACTAATTACTTTAAAGGCGCACCAATCTAATTTTTATTTTTTGAATCGATTCTTCTTTAATTCGTTTCAGTAAAAAGGATTACACGCACCATTCTCCTCTGGCATTTTAATTGAGTAAATAAAAGCAAATGATTTTTCAAAAAAAGGAAGGTACTAAAATGAAAAGAAATTCTTTAACAAAAATCCTGGTTCTGTTATTAGTTGCGGCTTTTACTACTTCTGTTTTTGCACAGGAACCGGCTAAGGTCAATTCGTCAAACAGCAAAATCGTTAGTGCTGTTTTATACGCAATGAACAATAACATACCGGCAATTGTTGAGTCGTCTCTGTTCATAACTCTCGAACTAAAAGACAGATATCCGCAGGAGAATTACAAAAAAATTATTGATCGGCTTGAAGACCTTTCTAAAAATGGTCCCACTCTTGCAATAAGATACAAAGCTGGTTTAGCAGCAATCTATTACAACTATTACGATGAGTTCAAGGATATCAAAATAGCTGATAATGAAAATCCGGATCTCTATTTCAAAATAATAGCAAGCAGAATTCAGGATAGTTATTTCGCTATCAATTAATTGTTTTTGCCTTCATGTAAAAGTCGATAAGCCCGGCTTACAATTTATAGCCGGGTTTATTGTTTTAAACATTGCTCAACAAATTCATTACCAAATCGATATTTCTTGTATCTGGATAAAACGAGAGCAGTTTATTCAGAACATCGTCTACAATGGAATCCGGGCATGATGCGCCGCTTGTTACAGCAATTGTAAGTTGATCTTTTACGGGCAGGTATTCTTCCGTAAAAACTTCTTTACGTAACACGGGAATGAAATGTCTGATTAATTTTTCCGAAATTATTTTTTCCGAATCAGAAATAAAATAAGTGTCGAATTTCTGACCAAGCAATTCGACAAGGTGCGATGTGTTGGAACTGTTATAGCCGCCAACTACAATAGCAAGATCGGCATCTTCTTTCAGCAACCCGACAGCGGCACTTTGATTATCATTTGTTGCGTAGCACAACGTGTCGTGTGTGTCTGCAAAATGTTCCTTTATGCTTTCTGCGCCGAACTTCTTAATCATCGTCTCACGAAAGAGATCGGCAATTTCTTGAGTCTCGCTTGCAAGCATAGTTGTTTGGTTTACAACACCAATCCGGCTTAGATCGCGGTCAACGTCGAAGCCGGCTGAGAACTTTCCATCAAAGAATTCATAGAATTCACGATCGGATTTTTCTTTTAGAATTACAGCAGATAAAAATTTTGCCTCCTCCATATTCCGGACAATAAGCACTCCGGAACCTTGAATGCTGTGAGAAAATGTCGCTCGTGTTTCTTCATGTTTCGCTTTGCCATGAATGATAATCGTATAATTTTGTTTCTCCAGTTCTTGGGAACGGCTCCAGACTTTTTCTACAAACGGGCATGTTGTGTTAAATCTGACCGTATCAATTCCTTTTTGTTTTAATATCATTTCTGTTTCTACAGTTGTTCCGAATGCTGGAATTATTACAATATCATTAGCAGTTATGCTACCCCAATCGATAAGCTGACGTCCGTAATTATCGGAAATAAATTGAATACCCCTGCTTAGAAGATCCAGATTCACATGCGGGTTGTGTATCATTTCACTCAAGAGAAAAATTTTTTTGCCGGGATTTTCATCGATAGTTTTATATGCGATATCAATTGCGTTTTCTACACCGTAACAGAAACCGAAGTGGCGGGCTATTAAAAATTTAACCTGCCCGAAATCTAAAACCGTAGGTGAAAAATCTTTCTTGCGTGGATCATCGGATTTGCGAAGTTCTTTTATCCTCGAAATGATCGAACTACGATAACGTAATGGTATATCGAATTTTTTCATGTTTTGTAAATACCGGTGGTTTTTATTTCAATTTTGATTTTATCTGACTTTCTAGAAAATCCACCTGTGCAACAAACGATTGATAATTTTTATCATTACGTCCGGCGTCGCGGCATCTTTCCAAAGATTTTAACGCTTCTTTAAGTTCGTTTTTCTTGAAAAGAATTTTTGCCCTAACAAAATAAGGGTAGTAAGAACCATAAAGAGAAATTGATTTATCGGCCCACTGCAATGCTTCGTCTAAAAACATTTCATTGTCTGCAGCATAGTTTGCGCTTTCGGCGTACACCTGCCAGTTATCCGGTTTTGCTGCAATTGCTTCTTTAATTTTTGCATAGACCTGTTTAGCCAAATCAACTTCGATTTTAAAACTTATCTGAAGGTTTTCCCAATTCATCAAAACATCAACCGAATTATCTGTCAAATTCGAGAAAGAAAATAGAAGACGCTCAGTAAAACTTCCTTTTACCGGCTTCACATTGAACCTCATGAGATCATCTTCCTGTTTGTAGTTGAATGCACCCCACTGTTTATCAATTTTATTTAGGATAACTATCCATACATCGATCGCCGGAATTGTAAACAAAGAATATTTTCCCGCCGGAACTTTGTTTCCATCAACTGTTACGTCTGACGTAAATTGGATGGTTGTTGCCTCGTTTGCGCCAGTTCTCCAAACTTGACTGTATGGTACTAACCCGCCCCAAATTGTTCTTGCCTTAACAGCGGGGCGGCAATAATCGATGGTTATGTTAGTATATCCAATTGTTTGCGAAACGCTGGCTTTCGGACTAAGTCGCGGCAAGTCAACTTGTGCAAAAATTAACCCTGTTGCTAAAACGATGAAAATAAAAGTAAGGTATCTGCTTTTCATTTTATCTCCCGCATAATTTTTTAAACAATTTTTCTTCGCAAAAAAGTTTCTTTCTGTTCCTTCATATTTAACTTCTGTATAAGATATAAAGAAGGGCTTTAGAATTCCACACGCTTCAAAATTGAAAGACACCGTAGAGAGCTACACTAATACTGGAGGATTTTTTCTTTTCATCATATCTGTAAAACCATGCAACTAAAATTAGTCTAAACTAATAAAGCCACTATTGCCACTTTCATAAAATAATACTCAAATAACCACATTAATTTAAATTAATTTATGAAAATCTTGACAAATACTTTATTTAATAATATAGTATGATCAAATTTCTTTAATTAATTATCTATAATGGCTAATTAACCTAATATATATAAATAATACGAGGGTAATATGAAAAAAATCGAAGCAATCATTAGGCCTTTTAAGCTGGACGACGTTCACAACGCCTTATTGGAATCTGGTTTTGCCGGACTGACCGTTACAGAAGTAAGAGGCTACGGTAGACAGAAGGGACACAAAGAAATCTACCGGGGTTCGGAATACAATATCGAATTCGTCCCGAAAATAAAAATAGAATTGGTTTGTGACGAGCCAAAACTTGAAACTGCTATTTCTATAATCATCAATACATCAAAGACCGGCGAGGTTGGCGACGGCAAAATATTTGTTATGAGTGTAGAGGAAACAATTCGAATAAGAACCGAAGAGTCGGGGTCTAGTGCACTTTAGTTTCCTTTCTTTCATTTTTTTACAATAATAAACTGGAGAATAACAATGAAATTGTCGACAAAAAAATTAGCGTTAGCTATTGCTATAACATTTTACAGCGTGTCTTCGTCATATTCAACTCCTTCTACCATCATCTGGATACCATCGGTCGATTTTTTACCTTTTAAAGTAGTTCACCTAGGTATTGATAATTACTTTACGGTATTTAAAAGGGGAATGGGCAAAGGCGGTGTGGCTTTTCCGACCGATGTCGGTTTAACGGTTGGCGTCTCACCATTCGACAAAATCCAAGCAGAAGCTGGTGTTGATCTTTTAGAGCCGACTGATTCGCCATGGGCTTTCAATGCAAAAGTTGGTACGCCCGAAGGAGCGCTGGCTGAATGGTCTCCTGCGATTGCTATTGGCGCTTGCTATGTAGGACTTAAAAAAAATGTAACCGATATCAATTTATTGTATGCCCTGGCAGCAAAAACATTTCCTGTTATAGGACGAATTTCCGTGGGATATTATTCCGGCAATAAAAACCTTTTGGTTGACATCAATGGTAAAGTCAATAATTCCGGAATGTTGCTTTCATGGGACAAACAGGTTACAGAAATTAACGACAACCTTTGGCTTGCCGTTGATTACCAAAGCGGCAAAAATAGCCTGGGAGCATTAAGCTTTGGGTTCGCCTGGTCATTCTCTAAAAATGTAAGCGTAATTTTTGCTCGCAACATTTTTAACAACAACGCTCCGAGCACATTCACAACACAACTGGATATCAACATTTAATTTTTGTCCGATTCGAACAAACTTTTTATTGGCTGATTGGTTATGCATCAATCATAAATGCCTAATGGCTTCTCATCTGATTTTCGTTGTAAAAAGTAAATCTTGAACAGCTTTACAATCAATAAACTTTTAGGAGAAATTTATTATGAAGATAAGTCATTTTTTATTCGTTGTTGCGCTTTTTGTTCTTGCAATAATTTTAATAACGCCGACAAACTTGCGCGCTCAAGTCGACCCTGCCGGCACAAGGACCGGAACGATCAAAGACGTACCGGCGGCAAAAACCGGCGAACCAACATTATCGGAAATTGCCGATGCGGTCGGTCACAATAAAATTGCATCTAACATTATGTGGACTTTGATCACAGGATTTTTAGTAATGTTCATGCAGGCTGGATTTGCAATGGTTGAAACCGGATTTACCAGAGCAAAGAACGTTGCACATACAATGGGGATGAACTTTCTTGTTTATACGCTCGGTGTTATCGGATTTTACATTTGTGGTTTCGCACTTATGTTTGGCGGCGTTGGTAGTATCGCTGCACTAGGAGGAACCCCTGGGTTAACAAACGAGTTCGCTATTGCAATTGCAGGAAAAACTTTTGGATTATTCGGGACTAACGGATTCTTTCTAGATGGTTCCGTTTACGATGTAGGTATATTTACATTGTTCTTATTCCAGATGGTTTTCATGGATACAACCGCGACAATTCCAACCGGAGCGATGGCAGAGAGATGGAAATTCACTGCATTTATAATTTATGCTTTTTTCATTTCGATGATTGTTTATCCTCTATTCGGAAACTGGGTTTGGGGCGGTGGCTGGTTGGCAACATTGGGCTCGAATTTTGGTTTAGGACATGGACATGTTGACTTTGCCGGCTCGTCAGTAGTTCACATGGTTGGCGGTGTCGCAGCTTTGGCTGGTGCAATTGTTATTGGTCCTCGAATTGGGAAATACAACAAGGACGGTTCTTCAAACGCAATTCCAGGGCACAACGTACCCATGGCAATTATCGGAACATTTATTTTGGCATTCGGCTGGTTTGGTTTCAATCCCGGTTCAACATTAGCTGGAACAGATTTGCGAATCAGTGTTGTTGCAACCAACACTATGATTGCTTCGGCTTCGGGTGCATTGTTTGCAACTTTATACATGATGTGGAAATTCAAGAAACCCGATCCGAGCATGATGGCAAACGGAATGCTTGCCGGACTGGTTGCAATTACCGCACCGTGTGCGTTTGTAAATTCGATTGCTGCTTTTACTATTGGAGCTGTTGCAGGCGTGCTGGTTGTTGTTGCAGTTTTCTTCATCGATCAAAAATTGAAGATAGATGATCCTGTCGGTGCAATTGCTGTTCACGGCGTTAACGGTACGTGGGGAGTTTTATCGCTCGGTCTTTTTGCCGACGGCACTTACGGCGACGGATGGAACGGTGTTAAAGGAACAGTAAAAGGATTGTTCTTCGGCGATCCTTCTCAATTTGTGGCACAATTAATCGGAGCTGTCACATGTTTTGTTTTTGTCTTTGCTGCAATGTATGGTTTCTTCAAACTGCAGGATAAGATTTGGGGAATCCGCGTCGACGCAAAAGATGAAATTGCCGGTCTCGATATGCCCGAGATGGGAGTTCGTGGTTATGAAAACGATTCACCTGTACGTCTCTCGTAAAAATTTTTTCGTGTAAAGAATGCTTGTTTATAGTTTGTAGAAAGCTTGTCCCTCTTTTAACAAGGAGGGACAAGATGGGTTTAATTAATTCATCAGAATTTCTTTTAAGGCGCTCAAGTTATCAATTTAGATCTTTTAATAATTTTGATTCGCCTGCTTTACAATCCAAGCCGGTACTGTTGGTGCGCCTCTAAACAAAAGATTGTCTACTCCTCTTGTTTTTGCCCACCGATCCAGCCACGAGATTCCATCACGTCCTAAATATTCTTCTTTGGACGAATATGCATCATCTTTAAGCGCCTCTCCCAGACTAACAAATTCATAACCTATGCTTTTTAACATATCACATATCTTTGGAAAATAATCTGCGTTCAGTTCATTGGCGTGAAGAAGCAATATTTGATTTATATCTCTATCAAAAAGAGATTCTGATTGTTTTTCACAGAGCGCTATTGTATTTCCAATGTGTTCTAAATAACTCTCTCCTATTTTCTTCATTAACTCTTCATTATGCTGGTCATACGCTTTTGCGTAGGCTGCAGCATAAAGCCATTCTTTACTTACAATGGTTACAGGTGCATTTTTGTAGCCGTGTTTTTTAAAAAAATTTTCTATTTCCAGTTTTGTTTCCAAAGTCATTCCGGTATGTAAACTTGGGAATCTAAAAAATTGTATTTGCTTCTTCCTTCCTTCAAGTAATTTCTTTGTAATCGATTCGCCTTTGATTATATCATCTTTAAATTCAATTAGAGAAACTTCATGTGCACTTTTATGCGAAAAGGTATGGTTGCCTAAGTCAAATCCGGCATCCAGCCATGATTCAAGCAAAGAAATTTTTCTTTTATCTTCTTTATCGCGCGAGTAAAGTTTTGCTTCATTTACAAATCCAATGGCAGGAACCTTTTGAGTTTTTAGATCGTCAATTAGGCGATCAAAATAATCTTTCAGTTTTGTGAAAGAGTAACTGTTCATTCGAACAAATGGAAGATCATCAAACGTTACAGCAATTTTTCTGGAACTGCTCTTGTTAACCGTCTGCGGACAAACATTAACTATCCATCCAAAAAGAAAAAATATACAGATAAATAATTTGATCTTCTTTTTCATTTATTCACCTCTCTCAGCATCGTGGAGATTCTCATTCGGCTTTATAAAGAATTTTTCCTCCAACAATTGTATAGAGAACTTTTGTACTTAGAATTTGATCGTCGGGACACGTCAGCAGATTGTTCGATAATACAACCAGGTCTGCCAGTTTGCCTTTTTTAATTGATCCTTTCAATTTTTCTTCGAACGAAGCAAAAGCGCCGTTGATTGTATACGATTTAAGCGCTTCAATCCGCGACATTTTTTGCCCGGGAAAAAATGTTGAACCGTCGCTAAGTTTTCTAGTAACCGAAGCATAAAAACTTTTTATCGGATTGACATCTTCAACCGGGGCATCGGTGCCGTTGCTAATTTTAGCACCGCTGTCTATTAATTTTTTCCAGGTGTAAGCGCCTTCTTCCGCCCTTTTAATTCCGATTCTCTGTACAACAAAAGTCGCATCCGAAGTACAATGAATTCCTTGCATCGCTGCAATAACCCCAAGTTTGCTAAATCGAGGAATTTCCTCTGGCGAGAGATGTTGAGCATGTTCAATTCGCCAGCGCAAATCTTTTTTGTCCGGATGTTTCTTAAAGATATTTTCATAAAGGTCCAGAACCTCTCTGTTTCCTCTATCGCCGATTGCATGAATACTCATTTGAAATCCATTCGCAATTGCCATCTCGGAAATTCTTTTCAATGTGCTAAGCGGCGTAATATTGGATCCTGCGCTCATCGGCATATCGGTGTAAGGTTCAAGCATCCAGGCGCCGCGCGATCCGAGCGCCCCGTCGACGTATTGCTTGATTGAACGCACAGTCAAATGATTATTACCGTAACCTATCATGTAATAATTTTTTAATTTCTTTTCCACATTGTCTAAAGAGCCGCCGATCATCACGTAAAGCCTTATCGGAATTTTATTCGAGTCTGCAAGTTGTTTCATGATATCAATTATTTCGAACGGTTCACCTGCATCGGTAAACGATGTAACTCCTTTCTTCAAACAATCATTTGCAGCAAGATTGATTTGCCTGAGATAATCTGTGCGAATTTCATCAGGAGTTCGGCTTGCTAAATAATTTTCGTAATATTTTCGAATGAGCTGTTCGGCATTTTCCTCAAAGATGCCTATAGGATTGCCAAGAGCATCGCGAACGATTGTGCCGCCTTCGGGATCGGAAGTAAACCTGTTTATGCCTGCAATCTGCATCGCTTTTGCATTTGCAAAAACTGCGTGTCCGCTTGCATGTGTAAGCATCACGGGATTATTTGGAGTTGCTTTGCTCAGTTCTTTGTGTAAAGGGTATCCTTCAACATTTGGTTCGGGTTTCGGATCAAACTTTTCCTGATGCCATCCGCGGCCGATTATCCATTCGCCGTATCGGCTGTGGTCTGTGGCGCGTGCAACCATTTCAATTATCTCATCCCAATTTTTTGCGGTGTGTAAATCAAGTATCTGTTTTGAATTTCCGAGACCGATAAAGTGAGCGTGACTTTCGATAAAGCCCGGCATTACAAATTTGCCGTTCAAGTCTATTACCTGTGTTGAATTGTCGATATACTTTTTTATTTCACTGCTTGAACCAACGGCAATAATTTTATCTCCTTTAACAGCAACAGCTTCTGCTTGAAGATCGGAATCATCTACTGTTGCAATTATGCCGTTGGTCAGAACAATATCTGCGTACCCGTTCACCTTTTTTTCTCCGCAACTAATTAATGCTATACCGGTAAGGAAGATTAAAATAGCTTTTGAAAAATTATTCATCCTTTAATTCCGACACATATCATTCTTGATTCGTTGTTCATTTATTTTCTGTTTACAAGTACAACGCCGCCAATAATTACAAGTCCGCTCACAGGCATTAGTAATGTAATTTTTTCATCAAGCAAAATCCAAGATCCGAAAAAAGTTACGAATGGTTCGATATAAAGAAACGCACCCACGCGCGACGCACTCATTTCAGTAAGTGCCTGTGCCCAAAATGTATAAGCAACACCCGAACAAAAAATTCCTAAAAACAAAATTGAGACCCATCCTTCGACAGAAAGATGCGCTACTGCAACTATATTATTCCGATTAATTGTGAACGGTGCAAGAACAATCGCAATTATAGCAAACAAATAAAGTGTTGTCATAAGCGGAGAACAGTTTAGCGTTGTGCGTTTGCTGATCATAGAATAAACCGCCCATGTTACAGAGCTACCGATGATCAATAAGTCTCCCTCATTTTTTATAAAATCCAACGAAGATAAGTCTCCCTTGCTTACCAGCAATAGGAGTCCGGCGAACGAAAGAACTATTCCTAATATTTGATGTTTGACAATTCTCTCTTTGAAAAAAATCATTGCAAGGATTGTCATGAAAACCGGGGTGATTCCGATTATCCATCCCGTGTGGGAAGCGGTTGTCCACTGAAGTCCGGTAACCTGTATCCATAAATGAAAACATGCTATAAATCCAAGAAGCAAAACCCATTTATGATTATGCCAGGCAATTTCGAACCTCTTTTTTTGTTTAACTGCTATGAACGTTAAAAATGAAATGCCGAGAATCTGACGGATAAAAACAATTGTGACCGGTGTTATTTCGTTGAGTGCAATTTTAGTTGCTATAAATGATATGCCCCAAACAAAAACGGCAAAGAGAGGTTTCCACGTTTTAGTCATCGGTGCCCGGTGTTTTTATACTTTTAGTCATACTCCCGATCCGGTCTGAATGAGATATTAAAAAACATGTTTTTATGTAAAAACGGAACGACCGCAACTTTCAATCCTTCGATGTACAATTCTTTTCTATTCATCACATTATTAGTGAAGAAACCAATAGCGCCCTGTTTCTGTTTTGTGTTCTGCTGATTCATAATTTCATCCATCACGTTGCCCAACTCAATTCCTTGTAAAAGTTTTTCAACTACAACTTGCGGGAGTTCGAAATGGGGCGACATTCCGAAACCAACTTTTCCGTCTTTATCAATTATACACATGCATCCAAATGCGAACCATCTTGAATGCTGTTTTACAATTCCTCCTTCGATGCCGACAAAAAACTCAGCGCCGAGATTTTGATTATTGTTCATCTGAAATAATTTTATCGCACGGTTTTGTGCGCCGACAAAAGTTTCGTCATTTACCGGTTGAACTGAAACTCCGGGTTCAACTTCTATACCTATTACCTCTATTTCGCTAAAATAGTTTGAAAACGCTTCTTTAACCGAAGCTATTTTAACAGGATTCATTGAGCCGACAAGAATTTTCACTGCCTCTTCCGACCCTCTCTCAAGGAAAGGGCTTTTAATTCATTTTCTGAAAAATATTTCGAGCGGGCGCCAGACACGTTTAGCCCATGCTGCTTCGTTGTGCGTTGCAGTCTTATCAATAAAAACAAATAGGTCTTTGTTTTCTTTAAACCCTTTATACTTCAGAGCTTTCACCATTTCATCAACTCCCGTCTGAAGGCGCGCATCCAGATCAACACCGCCATTATCAATATAAAGTGTGATCTCTTTTTTTTCACCCTTATATTCAAGAATATTTTTCACATAGTCTATATTGCTTATTTTGAATGCCGGAGAAAAAGATGCGACTTTTGAAAATACATCCGGGTATTCCCACGCGCACATCAATGAAATCAAGCCGCCCATCGATGAGCCGCCGACCGCTGTGTTTTCTCTGTCACGTAAAGTTCTGTATTTCGAATCTATGAACGGTTTAATTTTTTCCACGATCAATTTCATGTATAGATTGCCGAGCGGCGTATCTGCGTACTCAATACCGCGATTATCCGTGTTGTAAATGCCTACAATTATCAACGGTTTGATTTTCTCATTGCGAATCAAACTATCGGCAGTTTCATCGGCCCGCCAATCGACAAACATGCTTGAAGTGCGTGGGTCAAAAAGATTTTGCCCGTCGTGCATATAAAAAACCGGGTAACGTTCGTTTTCGTTTTTATCGTAATCCGGTGGAAGCCAGACAATTATATGGCGCGGTTTCAGACCACCGAGCATAAAATTTTGGTGGTATTCAACTTTGCCTGTAATCTGTCCGGCAACTTTGAAATTAAATTTATCGCGCCAGTTTTTAATTACAGTTGTAACCGTGGTATCATGTTCGACCATCAAAACAGAATTCTGCGGAACCGTTGCATTAATATTCAAAGCTTCGGTCTGCCAATTTCCTTTTGTGAATTTATATTCGATTCTAATTCCTTTGTTAAGCAAAAATGATTTCCGATAATTCTTTTTAGATATTTTATCGAGTTCTATTCTGCCGGGGTTCCATGAGCCGAGTTCGGGAATACTTCCGGCAATAAAAACTTTGCCGCTGTCATCTAATGCCGGCGCTTCAACATGGAACGTTACGTTTACTTTTTCCTGTGCACTTAAGGAGAGAATTTCAATTAGAAGTAGAATAAAAATTCTTTTCGGCATTTTGCAGCTCCTAAAAAATTTCAACCGCTGTATTTAAATTGATAATTTTGTTTGCGCATGTATTTCTTTGGTTCAGCAAGGGGCTCAAACCCGAATTGTGAATACAACCCGTGAGCGTCGCGCGTTGCAAGCATCCACGCCTGAATGTTTTTTAACTCACGATGTTCCGTGATACATTTCATTAACCATTTTGAAAGTCCCTTGCCGCGGTATTCTTCAACAATAAAAACATCGGCAAGATAACCGAACCTGACACGATCTGTTATAACGCGCGCAAAACCAATTTGCTTTTCTTTATGATAAACACCGAAGCAAAACGAATAACGAATCGACTTGCGGACTTTCTCAATAGAAATTCCCTGAGACCAATATGAGTGCGTGAGAAACCGGTGAATTGTTTTTATCTGCAATTTTCTCTTGTTAGTGCTGATAATGTAGTTTTTCTTTCTGAATTCGCAAATCATGTTTAGTCCGGTACCATTCCAAAATATTTTTTCAATAAAGAATAAAACTTTTGTTCGCCGCTCAAATCTTTTTTTTCAGTTTTAAGTAATTGTCACCTATAAATTGACCGGTGCAACTCTTCCGTTCGAAGTTACAACAGTGCCTGTTTTCCGTAATTTGAAACGTGAAGTCTTCGTTTTATTTCCGTTATCCTTACCGGCATTCAAACAGATGAAATAATTATCGTCTGCCATTTATTTTGAATTGAAAACATCCGTTTTCCATTTTCATGCAAATTATGAAAAAGATTTCATAGATTACAAAGTAAATTGAAAGGCGTTTTTATGAAAATTACAAGAAAAAAATTTTTGAAAGCGGGGACAATTTTAACCGGAAGTTTGTTTTTTCAAGGCGGCAAAGTTTTTGCCGCAATGCAAAATCAATCAAACGGATTCAAAACCGTGCGCGGCAATTTCGGAATTTACAATGAACGTGGAGGAACAATTGGCTGGTTTGCAAACAAAGATGCTTTGATTGTCGTCGATTCGCAATTCCCGGACACGGCAAAAAACTTTACTGACGGCATTAAGAAAAAAGCTGATCGTAAAATTGATCTGCTATTCAATACCCATCATCACGGAGATCACACATCCGGAAACATTTACTTGAAGGATTTTGCGTCAATTATTGCAGCTCACGAAAACTCGAAAGCATTACAACAAAAATTCTACGGTAACGATCCATCGAAACCACAAGCGTATCCTACCATCACATTTGTAGACGAATGGACTCTCGACGTTGGCAAAGAAAAAGTCTGGGCGAAACATTTTTGCCCTGCTCACACCGGCGGGGATGCGATAATACACTTTCAAAATACAAACGTTGTTCACATGGGAGACATAGTATTCAACAAAGTTTTTCCGTACATCGATCTTCCGGGCGGCGCTTCTATTAACCAATGGATTGAATTCATCGAAAAATCTGTTCCTCTCTTCGACAAAGATACAATCTACATTTTCGGTCATTCGCAATTCCAGAATATGTGTGTTGGTAAAGCCGACGATGTTTACAAAATGCGGGATTATTTATCAGCACTAATTAATTTTGTTTCTAAAGAAATGAAAGAAGGCAAGACAAAAGAACAAATTGCTTCGGCTTCCGAAATACCCGGCGTAAAAGACGTAAAAGAACAGCGTGACGGAATGAGGAAAATGAATCTTGAAAAAGCTTACGAATATTTAACGCAAAAATAAGAAGGTGAAATTTTTTTGTTCGGTGAATTATTTTCTTTCTGTTTCCTATTCAAAAATTATTACCGGCTAACCGATTGAAGCATTCTCATATCGAACGGCGATAATTCCGATACTGTATTTCTAACGTTCAATTCTTTTATCAACTCACGAATAGTTTTCATTTCAGCTTCTATAAGATGCATTCTATGCTTCAACATTGCCAGACTTGTGAATGCTACTTTGGATGCGTCCATTTCAAGATTCAAAATCTGTTTGCGAAGATTGTATGAATTACTTTCCAGCCGTTCAAGTTTCTTCTTAAGTTTAATTAAGATTTCAGGTTTACTTAGATTATACATCAGCAAAACACCAATATCAAATCCGCTGGAGATCGAGGCGTCCTCTTCTAAAAATGAAGTTATTGAAAATTGCAGCTCGTATTCGCCTTCAGCAGTTATTGAATAGATTGTCCTCTCGGGAAGATTACCCGACTTTTCCATTCTTCCCGCAATCAAATTTCTTTTTTTCAAATTGTTGATCGTTGCATATACAGTTGAGTCTGCAAGAGGCAGCCATTTTTTTGTTTGAAGCTCGCTCAACATTTTTATAACGTCGTAAGGATTTCTTTCCCGCTCTGCAATAATTCCAAGTATAAGTGTCGCAAGTTTAGATAGCATGTCACTCTTTCACTACCATGTTAAAGTACTCTAAAAATAGAGGACGAATTTTCGAATGTCAATTAGCATTTATTGAAAAGATTGATTCTAACAATGATAGACTCTGCACCAACTCTTCAAACGATACGTACTGGAAATCAATATTTTTTGAAATGGATCTGTAGTTCATCTCCATCGATTCCTTTTTCTTAGGATTTACAACTATCATTTGTAAATCTGGCGGAACATGTTTTTGCAGAAACGCTTTAATGTGCACATCTGCGTTTGAAAGTGAGTACCCGATGAAAACCAATTTTTTAGTTGATCTAATTTCTCGAGCTGCTTCCCCGAGCAATTGTGTTATTACGGGATGATGGAGCGTTTTGATGTATGACGGTGGCATTATTAAAGTCTGAAACTCTGTTTTGTCCAACGGACAAAGCAATTCGTATTCTTCTTTTTCTGGATAAGTATAACCAACAAATTTTCCACGATTCAAATCGATTCTTCTATCCCATGGTGTCAGAAGTGTCTGATTGCAGCAGTTGCAATATTTCCAGTTAAGACTGCCGTGAAGTTTAATAATTTTAAACGGAACAGGATTTTCACCGTTTGCAACCTTAACCGGCTCGCGCGGATTAACCCAAAAGTTAAACCGTGCAAGTTGAGGCATCTTTTGATAATTCATCAACGGAATACAATAGTCGATGTATCCGTGATTCTTGAACAAGAAATCGAATGACTGCTCAAGCAGCGTGTCATAATTTAATGTTATGATCGATACGTTTGTATTACGATTAACAACATGCTTCCAAAACTGATTATAGTAATAACTGCTTTTATCTGTTTCAAGATTTACAATATAGTAGATAAGCTTAATAAGATATTCTTTTATATGCCTTAGAGTATCGTAAGGATATTTTGCATTCAGGCTTTCATTATGTTGAATAAAATAATCGATGAATCCGAAAACAGCTTCAAGCTGCGGAAAGTTATTGTTCTGTATATCGAATTTGAAATTATCCTTTATAAAATCATTTACAATCTTTCCGATCTCCGACCTTTCAATTTCTTTATTGATTCCGGAAATTATTTGCGGAAGTATATCGCGCTGAAGCGGTACGCCGTCCGGATGCGATGCACCTGCACCCAACACAAACACAATGTCTCTTTCGGACGGGTATTGAAGAAATCTTTCGATTTTTGTCGACATCGGAAGTTGCCACTTCTAAAGTGAGCAAAGAATAAATTCAATTAAAAGCACATCAAGCAATGGGAAATCATTTTGCAATTTCAATGAGAATTAGTTTTTTCCCTTTTTCGTTTCTCGCATTGGAAGGTTTATATGCCAGTTCAAAAATTGTGGATTTCTTAATGAATGCTTTGTACTTCAGTTCAGCATTTTTAAACTCTTCTATTAAATCGCCACCTTTCGCTGCGGCAATGTATGCTTTTTCTTTTGTCAATGGTAATGCGTAACGAAACAAAGTTAGCAATGGAACAGTTGCTCTACTAACGACAAGATCAAATGAATCGGCATATTTTTGTTTGAACTCATCGCTCTCAACTCTAGAATTTTCTGCGACAACATTGTTCAGCTTGAGTTTGTTAATGAATTCTTTCACCGACTCAATTTTTTTTGTAGTTGAATCGACCAGAACACCACGCAAAGTTGGTCGCGTAATTGCAAGCGGAATACCCGGAAATCCACCGCCGGTACCGATGTCCAAAAATTTAGTTACTTTCGGAGGAATAAATTCAGAAATGTATGAAGAAACAAAAACGTGATTCTCAATTATTTTCTGAATATCACGTCTCGAGATAAGATTTACTTTAGAATTCTTTTGAGATACAAGTAGAGCAAAATTGGCAAGTCTTTCAAGCTGGTATTCGTCAGGATTTATACCGTTTTCCCAGAAAAGCATTTTCAATTCGCGCAAATACTGTTCGTGATGATCCAATAAAAATCCTCAATTAACGTTTCAAATATACTAATAAAATTGATATATCTGAAGGTGTTACGCCCGAGATCCTTGATGCCTGACCAATAGATCTGGGTTTAATCTTACTTAACTTCTCCCTTCCTTCAGTCGAAATAGTTTTCAAGTTAGTATAATTGAAGTTTAATGGAATTAGCATGTTCTCTAACTTTTCCATTTTGCCAACCAATTCAAATTGCTTCTGTATGTACCCATCGTATTTAATTTCAATCTCGACTTGCTGAAGTGCTTCCGGATCATTCAACAAATTGTTTAAATGCTCGTCTCGTTCAGGCATCCTTTTCATCAATTCGATGAGCTTTACTTCGGGACGCTTTACTAACTTATCGACTGTCTCTGAATTCTGTATTCTTTCAGTGTTACACGATTCTAAATACGAATTAATAATTGAAGGGTGAATTTTTTTGCCACACAAAATTTCTTTTGATTTTGTAATTAACATTTCGCTACACGAAAACTCATCATAGAATTCTTTTTCGATCAGACCAAATTCATAACTGTATTTCATCAAACGATGTTTTGCATTATCCTGCCGGAGAATAAGTCTGTGTTCTGCGCGCGATGTAAACATACGATAAGGTTCATCTGTGGATTTGCCAACAAGGTCGTCTATTAGCACGCCGGTGTATGCTTCGCTTCTTTTCAAAACAAACTCAGGTCTTCCTTGAATTTTTAAAGCTGCATTAACACCCGCAACAATTCCCTGAGCAGCCGCTTCTTCGTATCCAGATGTTCCATTTATTTGTCCGGCAAAATAAAGTCCTTGAATTCTTTTTGTCTCAAGAGTCAAATCAACTTGATATGGAGGAAAATAATCATACTCAACTGCATAGCCCGGCCGCACCATTTCCACTTCTTCAAGACCTTTTATTTTTCTTAACGCTTCGAATTGAATCTCTTCGGGCAGTGATGTCGAAAAACCGTTGATGTAAATCAGATCGGAGTCCAGTCCTTCAGGTTCTAAAAACAATTGATGCCTCTCTTTATCTGAGAATCTATTTATTTTGTCTTCTATCGAAGGGCAATACCGAGGACCAACACCGTGAATCAATCCTGTGAACATTGGAGATCGATCAAATCCTTTTTCCAAAATTTTATGAACAGTTGAGTCCGTGTAAGTGATGTAACAACTCAATTGTGGTAAATATGGAAACTTATCTTGAGGCGTTCGAAAAGAAAATGGTATAGGTGGAATATCGCCAGGTTGTTCATCTAAAATTTTCCAATTAATAGAATTCTTTTTAAGTCTTGGCGGCGTGCCTGTTTTCAACCTTCCAGATTCAAAACCCATTTTAATTAATGATTCCGTTAATCCTACAGCAGTTTTTTCCCCAAACCTACCTCCTTTTGTCGCATTCAGTCCTGTGTGCATCAATCCATTAAGAAAAGTTCCGGCACACACTACTAACGCTTTGCACCCAATCTCACCACATTTTTGAGTTTGGATCCCGATTACTTTATTGCCTTCTTGAATTGCATCAATTACTAAATCTTCAACAATGCTAATATTCTGAAAGGATTGAATAACTTTTGAAGCAACAGCAGAGTAGATTTTTCTATCATTCTGGCTTCTAGCAGCCCAGACGGCAGGCCCTTTTGATTTGTTCAATGTACGGAACTGAATGCCGGATTGATCGGCTATCATTCCCATTACGCCTCCAAGAGCGTCAATTTCATGAACAAGATGTCCTTTAGCAGTACCTCCTATTGCCGGATTGCACGACATTCTGCCAAAAGCATCCTTCTCCATAGTCACGACTGCAACCGAAATTCCCATTTTTGCGGCAGCAACTGCCGCTTCAATTCCAGCATGCCCTCCACCAATAACAATTAAATCAAAATATTTCATTAATTACCTTTCAATCTATACCCCGTATTGTTGAGACTAAATTGTTTCACATGAAACAGAATAAACAAGGAGTGCAGAGTATAAAATTCAGTGTTTGATTTCACGTGAAACGATTTATTTACCGATGCAAAACTTAGAAAAAATATTGTTCAAAATATCGTCGGATGTCACCTTTCCAATTATTTCTCCTAACAAACTTTCTGCATTTCGCAAATCGGTCGCAATAAATTCACTGGCAAGTCTCTCTTTAATTGACTTTTCGGCGTCAATTAGGGAATCTTTCGCTTTATTTAATGCATTAAAATGTCGTAAGTTGGAAACAATAGCCGATTTCTCGGAATAACTCTGCGAGCCAAGCGATTTCTCTTTCAGTTTCGTGAAAAGAATGTCGATTCCCTCCCCTGTCTTAGCCGAAATTCCTATATCATACTTCTGCTTGTCATAATTTTTTAAGTCGATCTTATTTGCAGCTTTCAGTATTCTTTGTGAATCTGTTAAACTTAGCACTTCTTCAAGCAGATCGGTGCTAAATTCAGTGGTTGCATCATCCAAAAACAGAACGACGTCGGCATTCTTTACAGCTTCGCGGCTTCTAAGCACTCCTTCTTTTTCAATTTCATCATCTGTAGAACGAATTCCTGCTGTGTCAAACAATCTAAAAAGAATACCGTCAATTGAAAGCTCTTCTCTAATTATGTCTCTTGTTGTACCCGGAATTTCGCTGACTATAGCACGGGCTTCTTTTAGTAAATAATTAAGAAGCGAAGATTTTCCCACGTTAGGCTTTCCCACCAAAGCAACGTTTACGCCATCTCTTATTATTCTCCCGAACGAATAACTTGTAAGTAGTCTCTCGATTTCTTCTTTGATAGTAGAGATATTACTAAGAACTTCCTTAATTGATACAAATTCTAGATTCTCCTCTGCAAAATCTAATTCCAATTCAATTAACGATGAAGTATTGATTAACAATTCCCGCAATGAATCAACCTTTTGTGACAACATCCCATCTAATTGATTTCTTGCACCGCGTAAGGAGGCTTCGGTTCGAGAGTTTATCATGTCTGCGACAGCTTCGGCTTGTGCTAAATCGAGCTTTCCATTTAGAAACGCCCGTTTTGTAAATTCACCGGGTTCAGCTAATCTAATATCCTGTTTGAGCAGTAACGCGATAATTTTTTCTACGATTATAGAACTTCCGTGGGTACTGATCTCAACAGAGTTTTCTCCTGTATATGAATTCGGCGCCCTGAAAACTGAAACAAGAACATCGTCGATCAGTTCATTTTGATGGCTGAAGATATAACCATAGTGAATTGTATGTGAACCACATTCAGAAATCCTGGAATGCCCGCGGAAAATTTTATCTACAGCTATAAAACTATCCGGTCCGCTTAACCTAATTACCGATATTGCACCAATGCCGGACGGAGTTGCAAGTGCAACTATTGTATCTTCGTTTTGGGATAATAACATAAGTACTCGCCAAAAAGGATAGTAAAATTAAAATAAACGACAGGGAGTAACAAGCACACCTAACATTCTGCCTAATTTGACAAACGAAGAATTTATTCTAATAATAATTATCACGACTTAGTAATATTTTGATTCGTGATAATTTATGCCCGGGGAAAGTGTTTCATTTTACAGGCAAGCTATTAAATCAACTTTGAGGAGGAAGAATTTCATCCCAACTTGTTATTTGACAGTTAGACGAATGCTGATAAGAAAACACATTGACCAGAACATTTGGTTTGATCAAGAATATTTTTGGGGGGAATGATTTGCAAGAGAAGAAATTATCGAATCACCCTTAAGTTCAAAGATATGAGAGACAAAATTCATTTCCACGGGTGATTTTTCGGTTCCGGATGAATCGGCAAATAAAAAAAATGAATAGATGAAGAAGACAGTGGAAGTAGCTACTTCTCAGCGGCTCCCGCTTATTTTTGTCGGTCAGTAGTGATTTGTTTTATTTATTTTTTCAGCATCGACTATTTAAGCGTGCACTTTTTAGACGACCTCTATTCTAAGTCCAAATCCCTTACAGTAAAAAATCTTATTAAGATGATTCATTTAAATAATTTACAACTACCCTTACTCAAAACAACAGGATATTAGTGATTCATACTAATAAGAAAAAGTTATCCCTATTCCAGCACCCATATCACTATCGTAATGTGTAGAGACAGAAAAATATTTAGTAAGAATATACCTAAAACCTGCCGCGTACTCTTTATCTGTATTTATCATCATGTTAAGGCGTAAACGACTAGTTATGGCTATATCTTGTCTACTTAACTGAAACCGGAACTTTCCATCTCCATCTACTCTTGTTTCGGCTATAAACAGCATAGGCAGTATATATGCGATACCTGCTGTAATCGTTCTGCGGTTGTTTTTATTACTCTTTTGACCAAACCAGTTTTTTTCACTATTGCCAAAAACATTTTTTGGCCCGCCTTCTTTTTTAAAATGATAATCAAAACCAATATAGGGAAACAACCATTGCATCCGATCGAGATAGTATCCAATAAAAGTTTCATTCTCGTAACCACGTGTAACTTCATAACCTAAATGCCATAGGGTTCGCAGTTCCCATCGGGTGCCGGCATACGCAAATTCACCGTCACTACCATTGGTTTCAAAACCTGCTCTTCCCATCAGGTGAAACTGGCCGCCGTGATCATTAAGAAAATTTTTATTATCATTTACTGGATTTAATAAATCAGGATTCGTCGGGGAATTTTTGTAGGTAAATACTCTGCCCATACCTGCCATCATATGATAAAGAATATGGCAATGAAAGAACCAATCTCCGCCTGTTTCCGAAGCGGCAAATTCTATTGTATCTCTTTCCATTGGCATGATGTCAATTATATTTTTCATAATGGCATAGTCACCCTGTCCGTTAAGCAGTCTAAAATCGTGACCGTGCAAGTGCATTGGATGCCGCATCATGCTATTATTGAAAAGTATAATCCTTAGATTTTCTCCTTTCTTAATAAGAATCTTATCGCTTTCTGAAATCGCTTTGTCATCCATCGTCCATACAAAACGATTCATATTTCCTGTCAAATTAAATTTTAATTCTCTCCATGGTCCCTCAGGTAGTGTAGTTTTTCTGGTGCTTTTCAGCATTTCATAATTTAATGTGATAATATCCTGTTGTTCCTCCTGCTGAACGTCAATCTCTTTCATATCCTGCGGCTTAAGGTGTTGGTGTTCCATTTCTTCATAGCCGGTAATTTCGGGATACATAACTGTGTTCATATCCATCCGCTGGTTCCGCATTCCCATTCCTTTCGTTTCAATAATGTTGCCGTTCATATCTATCATATTGTTCATCATTTCCATTCCGGCAAAGTATTTCAACTTAGGCAGCTTTGTTGCCGGTACTTTTTCTCCACTGCCAAGCCACAACGAAGCCGAACCAGTACGGTCTTCGGGAGTTACAAGAAATTCATAACTCTTGTTGTCGGGAATAGTAACAATCACATCATAGGTTTCAGAAACAGCAATAATTAATCTATCAACTTCTACCGGTTCTACATCATTTCCGTCGCTGGCAATTACTGTAATTTTACCACCTGAATAAGTAAGCCAAAAATAATCGGATGCGCCGGCGTTAGCTATACGCAGACGCACTTTATCTCCTGCTTTAAATTTCGGTTCTTCATTCTGGTTCTTCCCGTTTATCAAAAAGTTATCATAATATATATCGCTTACATCCATAGCCAGCATACGTTTCCATTCATTAACTATCTTCGTCCCCAAATGCCCGCTGACTAATGCTTCACCATAACTTTGTGTGCTTCCTTTTTGGATAGCAAACCAATCGGTGGCGGCTTTTAAACTTCGATTTACTTCGTTGGGCTTCATATTAACCCATTCACTTAATATAAGATTCAGGGTTGGAATGTTACTTTCTTCTTTCTTGAGCATTATGAATGCGCCATACATGCCTATTTGTTCCTGCAACTGTGAATGACTATGGTACCAATGCGTACCTGTCTGAATAATAGGAAATTTATACAAATATGTCGTATGTGGTTTAATGGGTGTCTGCGTAAGATTAGCCACTCCATCATACCTGTTCGGCAGAAAGAGACCATGCCAGTGAAGCGCAGTTTCCTCGTCAAGATTATTATGTACCCATATTTCTGCTGTGTCGCCTTCGGTAAATGTTAATGTAGGCATTGGAATAGTACCATTGACTGCAATAGCACGACTTTTTTCACCTCCGAGTGTAACAGTAGTATCGGCGATGTATAAATCGTACCGAACAGTTTTCCCCGATGAAATCGGAGCAGTTTGAGCGAAGACTAATAATGGAGCCAAAAGAAAAAATGTAAGAATAATGTCTGTTCTTTTCATATAGGTATATAGATTGTTTATTTATTTAGTGAAAGACTTTCTTTAGTTTTCTGAAGCCAATCAATTAACAACCCCTTCTGCTTCTCGGTTAGTTGGGCTTCTTTATGCATTAGCTGATAAGATGATAAAGGCATTGTGCCATTTTTAATTTGAGTCTCGATTCCACGCAATTTGCTAATTTGTCTTCTTAATGATAGAGCCCCAAACTCGCTGAAATTTATTTTAGATTTACCATTCTTGATATCACCTGCTAAAAACCATCCAACTGGTTGAATATTAGAATACCAGGGATAATTCGTATTGTTGCTATGACAATCATAACAAGCATTTTTCAAAAGGGTATAAACATTTCGAGGGATATTGAAGGTGTTTGAAACATCCGTTTGTAAGATCTGATTGCTTATATTGCGTTCAGGTCGTATAAATTGGATCGAAATAAATATGATTAGCATTAAAGCTAATGTTGTGAATAATATTTTTTTTGTGGTTGTTCTGGAAATCATTTTATTTCTTCTTCAACCGTTCCGCAGTTAAGCATTTTTTTGCCATAATAAGGATTTTTTATGGTTTTTGATTCACTTAACCAAAATGCTCCTTTTTTATCATTGTACATAGAGCAAACTACCTTATATAGCACCTGTCCGGCACCAGATTTTTTTACCAAATCGTAAATATCGATACTAAGCATATCAAAATGTTCCCGCTGATGATCTAACTTGCCGGCATTGTCACTTATGTGCTCGGCTTGTTCCCTGGCATCCTCTTCTATATCTTCAAAAAATTTCTTTTGATCGGGGCTTAAGGAATTTTTATCCAGCTTATCAAATACAGCAACCATTTCTTTACCTGTTGCAGCTGCATTTTTTGAATTGTCATTTACTAAAGCGTTTTTAAGCTGCAGATAATGTTCTACTATTTCCTTGATTGATGCTGCAACCTTTCCGTCCACAATTTGTGAAGTTGGTGCTGTGTCTTGCTTTGTGTTAAGACCGGTTTTTTCATTTTTGTGTTGATGCTCATTTTTTTCCTGAGCAATTGATGAGGTGCTCGAATGTACTGTAAAAACCAAAGCAAGCAAGATAACCACGAGAATGTTTTTCATTTTGTTTTTCCTTTATACTAATTATGAGTTTATTTTTATGAAACATCTAAAAAATATGTTTAATGGATAAGCTAAAAGATTTTTCATTTCTTTTGAATTTTAGAAAAAAAGTTCATTAAAATATTGTTGCGTTAATATTGATTTGAATTCCAGGTTATTCGGGATTCTATTCTATCGTTCAAATCATCAAGCAGTCGAGTAACCATCCTTTATATGTTGTAAATTAAAGCTGCAAAAATAAATTAGAACATGTCTCGTTGAAGGTCATAATAGCTGCATCTATTATAACTCAAAACTAGTTTAATAAAAGCAAATGGTTTTTATACCTGATTTCTAATCGTAGACTGTAATCGATTTACTTTCTTTCTTTTAAGTCTTTTCCAAAGGGAGGTTTCGATAACCTTTAATCATTACCTTAGCTTACTTACTAACCCATCTTACGCAAAAGCTTGTATTGAATAGCCCCGACATTTATGTCGGGGAAAAATTAAACCCGAAAAATTATGGGCTTTAGCCCAAAAGCAGATTGAAATGCTGCCAAAACCGCAAATACGATTTCAGATTTCAATCCAAAACCTAAAGGTCGTGGCAATTCAAAAATTCCTTATTGCGTAACATTATCTTACTAACAACTCTATTACCAAAAAAGTTTTAAATCGTTCATATTTTTTTAGAAATTTCAATTAGCTCTCAAACCTGCGATAGAAACAGAAAAAAGTCTCGGGTAGATAGAAAAAATGGGGTATGCTGCACTTCCCAAATATGACACATGGGTAAAGTAGAGAAAAGGAAGGGCGCAGGGAAACGGAAATAAGTCCCGCCAACCAGGATAAACTCCGCGAATCGGAGTATCTCTGTGCCTTGCACTAAATTTTCTTGCTGCCAACATTGAAAGCAGTGGAAAATTTTTTGACATTTTACAACAATGAATATCCTCATTCAACTTGGGGAAACATAAGCCCGGTCGATTTTATTAAACAACTAAATCTTAAAAAAGCAGCTCTAAAATGTCTCTGCTCTTTTTCTATAACCTTGTCTTGACTTTGGAAGTGCAGTACAAGCCCGATGGGTGGCAATAATGTTGTTGGAAATAGAACCATGCTTGCATCGTATAGGTAATCACAAAAAATTGCATTTACTAAAAACAGCTATAAAAAATGAATTGAAGATAGAACAACTTAAGGCTGTTTTCTGTAAAGCTGTCCTTTGGAATTATATTTCGGAAAATCCCTTGAAGAAAATCAAATCTCCAAAAATTGCGAAGTCATTTCCTGTTTTCATTTCTGAAAATGAATTGCAATTAATTCTTGAAAAGACAAAAGAAGAATATCTAAGAAATTTATTCTTCACCGCGTTTTATACCGGAAGGTGTCTTAGCGTGCTCGTCAACATGAAATGGTGTTGGATTGATATAAATCAAAATCAAATTGCAATTCAATGTTCGGATACAGTTACAACCAAAAGTAAAAAAGAAAGAATTATTCCAATGAATCAATCATTGAAAAATTTATTTGTGAAAAGATTTCCAAAAAAAATTTTCAGCAGCACTAATGATGATTATGTTTTTATTCGAACAGATGAGATTAAGTTGAACGAAGATTTCGTTAGTAAAAAATTCAAAAAGACGGTAAGTGCTGCTGGGCTATATTATAAAATTCACTTCCACACATTACGACATTCTTTTGCTTCGCTGTTGGTCCAACATGGAGTTTCTCTTTATGTTGTGAAAGAATTACTTGGCCACGAAGAACTTTCTACAACACAAATTTATAGCCACCTCCAGCAGCAAAATTTGAGAGATGCGGTAAATTTATTGTAACGATTCGGGAACATATTCACGGCAAGTCCGTGAGTATGTTTTATTCTTAATTCTCTGAAAATTTCTTCCGCTTCAGCATTCATTTTCCGAATGAGTCAATGAAGCAGACACATAACCACTGGCATTTCCCGCCTTAACTCGATGTTTAGCCGAGGCTGGTCAAAACCATTCGTTGAAGCGGCATTTTTCGGAATAGTACATCCTTTCCGATTTGGATCAGAACCAAGCCGGTACGGAAACAAAACAGAATCGATAATCTTGCATTTCCACAGGACAAGGTAAGTAGTACTTTAAATCGTCTTCAATGTAGTGAATGAATAAGATTATAAAGAATCAAATCATTTATCGATATAATGGTAAGGAAATTAAAACGATTTCATTGGATCTTTATAATCTAGATGGCATTCAACTAGGCGTGGAGGAGCTATGTATTTGCTTGGAGACAGTGCTAATTCCCAAAAGATTTATTTAAAAAATTAACTACTGCTTCCCAAAATAAATTGCATTATAGGAGCATTTATACATAGGAGGCATTTCCAGCTATTAACATTGATAACTAGACCCAACTCTTATATGTGCTATTTTCCCATTTGCAGTTAAATTAAGATTTTGTAATATTTGTTACAATTAATAACGATTATTACATAATTATGAAATGGTTATTCTTAGTGCACCAAATCCAAACTTCCAACTCCCGCGAGAGAGTTAAAATATGGCGGCTCACAAAAAAACTTGGCGCGGTTCTCTATCGGAATTCAGTTTATGTCTTGCCTTACGATAAAGAACGATTGGAAGATTTCCAGTGGCTCTGCAGAGAAATCAATGATTCAAAAGGCGAGGCATCTGTATTCGTTACCGAGACAAATAATGATGCCGAAGAAAAGGAACTCAAAAACTTGTTCATCTTAAATCTCACAGAAGAATTTCAGAATTTGTTAAAGAAAGCCGACGCATTAATTCTACAGACCAAAACTCTTGGTTCATTACTTAAGACAGATCAATCGGCACATAGGAAAATATCCAAAGAAGCCAAACAGGTAGCAGAAGAATTTTCCGATCTAACGAAAATTGATTTTTTCAAATCTTCCAATGCAAGAGTGGTTGAGAAAAAGATCGATGAGATTTTGCATTTGTTGAGCTCGATTCAATCCGTAGGCCAAACTGAATCAAAAATAATTTCACATCCGATTAAGGATTATCAAAACAAAACCTGGGCAACAAGAAAGAACATTCATATTGATCGCGTTTGCTCTGCATGGCTTATAAAAACATTCATCGATAAGAAAGCGAAATTTGTTTTTGCCGATGAGAATAAGCTGCCCGCAAATGCAATTAAGTTCGATTCAGTAAACGGAGATTTCACCCATCAAGGGGATAACTGCACTTTCGAAACGCTTCTGAAATCGTTCAACATAAAAGACAGGGCGCTTCGTGAGATTTCCGAGATAGTCCATGATATCGATCTCAAAGATCAAAAATTCGGACGATCCGAAATCAACGGCTTGGATTTGGTAATTCGTTCAATCTCATCGTCGACAAAAAATGATTACGAAACGTTAAAACTCGGTTCTGAGATTTTAAACGCTCTTTACAAATACTTTTCAGCTAAATAAAAATGCCTAAGAATTCTTCATTCGTCGATTTCATAAAATATTTAGAAAGGTAGTTATGAAAAAAATAGTTCTTATATGTATCGTTTTCTTCTCGTTCGCATCTTATGTTTTTTCTCAAGCCATAGATTGGTCAGGAGTAGAAAAAATATTCGAGAAGAAAGGAATCATCAAAGATAATATCATTCGATTCAATTTCCCCCGCACTGATCTTAACGTACAAGTAGGAGATATAAAAATTGATGCGCCGTTTGCACTAACATCATGGGTCGCATTTCAGACTATGATGGGTAATACAATGGTTATGGGAGATTTAGTTCTTCTTGAAGACGAAGCAGTAAAAGTAATTCCAGATCTCATCAGCAACGGCATTTATATAACCGCCATTCACAATCATCTTCTGACGGAAAAACCAAAAATAATTTACACACACATCGAGGCTGACGGCAATGCAGAACAGATGGCTGAGAAAATTAAAAGCGCTCTGACGTTAACCGGCACACTAATTTCAAATCCATCTCAATCTAACAACGCGATTCAAGTTGATTGGTCCAAAGTTGAAGACGCAATAGGACTTACCGGAACAAAGAACGGAGATATAATTTCTTTTGGTGTTCCGCGAAAAGAAAAAATAAAAGAAAGTGGAATGACGTTACCGCCAATTATAGGAACAGCAATTTCAATTAATTTTCAGAAAGTCGGAGATAATGCAATCATAACCGGCGACTTTGTCTTGCTTGCAAATGAGGTTCAACCTGTTGAAGAAGCGTTGACACATACCGGCATAATTGTTACTGCACTTCACACGCACATGATTACCGAGCAGCCGAAATTATACTTCATGCATTTCTGGGCAAACGATGATCCTGTAAAATTAGCTGCCGGATTGAAAGCAGCAATTATGAAAACTAACATGGTTGGAAAATAATATCATACAACAATTAACTAATTAACAACAACATTCCTTAATAAGGATAGTTATGAATCAATATTTATGGTCAATGGTAATATTCTTCATACTTACTTCCCAGTTCATTTACTCACAAACGGTTTCTTTCGATAAAGATGAAATTGGAAAAGCGCCGAATGGATTTACAACTGCACTTACAGGCAAAGGAAAAATTGGTAATTGGATTGTTATGAAAGATGATTCTGCACCATCAAAACCAAACGTTCTTGCACAAACGGATATGGATGAAACCGATTATCGTTTTCCAATTTGTATCTACAATAATTTCTCTGCAAGAAATGTCGAGGTCAGCGTTAAGTTCAAAACTGTAAAAGGTGAAGGCGATCAAGCGGCGGGAATTGTCTGGAGATACAGAGATAAAGACAACTACTACATAGTTCGTGCAAATGCTTTGGAAGATAATGTTGTTCTTTACAAAGTTAAAAAAGGGAAAAGAATTGATCTTCCCTTATTCGGTAAAGGAAGAACTTACGGCGTGAAAACAAAAGTGCCTCCCGGTATCTGGCACGAATTGAAAATCGTTGCTAAAGATGATTTGTTCACCGTTCTATACAACGGCAAGAAGCTGTTTGATGTTCAAGATAAAACATTTACTTATCCCGGTAAGATTGGGTTATGGACTAAAGCCGATTCTTACATTCTTTTTGATGACTTGATGATGAAGGAACTTAATTAATGATTAAGAGAACTATTCATCTCACATCTCAGCTTTATATTTTTTTTGCAAGCTTTCTTTTCGTCTCAAACATACTTCTTGCTCAAGGAAATAATTTAGGAACGATTTCAGGAATAGTAAAAACAATTAATGCGAACACTCCTCTTGAGTTTGCTACTGTTTCTTTGATTCGATCAAGAGACAGCGTTGCTGTTACCGGAACTACTACTGATAGCAAAGGAAAATTTATTATCGGCAACATTCCATTCGGTGAATACTTCTTAAAAAGTTCGATGATTGGTTATGTAGAAAAAAAATCTCCCTCTTTCAAGTTGGATTCTAAACATTCTTCATTCGATGCCGGAATAATTTTGTTATGTGAAACTCCGGTAAAACTAAATGAAGTTACTGTCACTTCTCAAAAAATGCTTTTCAAGAATGCAATCGATCGGAAAGTTTATAATGTTCAGCAAGACATCCTAAGCAAAACCGGAACAGTCAGCGATCTGCTGCGAAATATTCCTTCCATACAAGTTGATGTTGACGGCGTTGTCAGTTTGCGCGGTTCTTCCATTGTACAGATTTTGATAGACGGAAAACCTTCGCCTATGTTGTCAAGCGGAAGCTCTGATCTTCTCCAGCAAATTCCTGCAAGCTCGGTTGATAAAATAGAAGTGATCACAAATCCTTCGGCTAAGTACAAACCCGACGGAACTTCCGGAATGATAAACATTGTGTTGAAAAGAGACGCTAATGTCGGGCTCAACGGAAATTTCGGCGGTAGCATAGGCAACAGTTCCAGATATAATTTTAATGCGAGCGGCAACTATCAAATAAACGGATTCAACATTTTTGGGACGTACAGTTATCGAAAAGATGAACGAAACACTTATTCAAATGAATCGCGCGTGCAGCTTGATCCGACTACTAATCTTTACAACTACTATTATCAAAACAGTCATGCCTTTGCACGTCCTTATTCCCACTTTGCGACTCTCGGCTTTGATTACCATCTTGACAGGCAAAACATTTTCGGAGTAACCGGAAATCTACGACGCAGAGGTTATACTAGCACCGATACTGCTCATTATATTTTTAGAGATAACTTTTCCAAAGTTACAAGCAATTATGATCGTCGAAGAATCGATTACGACCAAACGGCGGTTACAAGCGGAACCGCGTATTGGCAGCACAACTTTGCCGGTGAAGATCACACATTGCGCGTCGAATTCAATGCTTCGCACTTATTCGATGAAGAAGACAATCGCTTTACAAATATTTTTTATTACCCCGTCGTTTCGCCGGCTTACGATAACCGGAAGATAAATCAATTCAACGATAAAATTAATGCAACCATAGATTATCATTATAAAATAGATTCAACAGAAGTTTTGGAGTTAGGTTATGACGGCTATTTCAATAAAGACGATTATCCATTTACCGGTAATTATTTTGATGAAACACGGCAAACGTTAGTAACCGATACGTCGCTGACCAATCACTACATTTATCACGGAAATATTCATGCTTTATACGGAATGTACGAAAGATCATTTGGCGCGTTTAATTTCTTGGGCGGATTGCGTGCCGAGCAGGCATTCATCACTTCCGATCTGCTGACGAAAAATATCTCTGTGTCACAAAATTACTTCAGAGTATATCCTACGCTGCATCTTGCATACAAATTCAACGAACTGAATGAAATACTTCTTAACTACAGCTTAAGAGTTAATCGTCCGAACGGAGGAGATTTAAATCCTTTCCCGGAATATCAAAATCCGAGAAGTCTTCGCGCGGGCAATCCAAATCTGAAACCGGAATATATTCATTCATTCGAACTGGGTTATCAATTTCAAAATGATTTTGTTACTCTCGTTCCAAGCATTTTTTATAGGAATCGCGTTAACGGATTTACTTCTATTACTACCGCGTTAAACGATTCGACATTGTTGACCACGCAGGTAAATTTGTTAAATGATAGTTCCGGCGGCTTGGAAATAGCAGCAACTGCGAATCTTTGGAATATCTTCAACTTAAATGCGAGCGCCAATGTTTTCTATGAAGAAATAGATGCATCGAATTTAGGTTACAGCAGCAGAAAATCGAGTGTATCATGGAGCGGAAATTTGAACTGCAATATAAATTTATCGAAATCCACTATGATTCAGATTAACTCAAACTATCAATCGAAACGATTGACGCCGCAAGGAGAAGTGCAGCCAAATTACATTTTCAATTTTGGATTTCGGCAAGATCTTTTTAACAAAAAGATTTCTCTGATTGCAACTGTCTCCGATGCATTTCGAACTCTAAACAGAAAATCGGAACTGAATACAAATTACTTAACCCAGAATGCTTTTGCTATCAGAGATTCAAAAGTAATTTTCTTTGGATTCATATATCACTTCGGTCAGAGCAAGCAGAAGTCCAAAGATCAATCGCTGCAGTACGATAACGGTCAGTGAACAAATCTCGATTAGGAATGCCGAAAATGATCGAAGCAAAATCGAATTACAAAATTCTTTCTTCATCGGCATTCTTTTTTTATTTCAGTTATGCGCTTTCGCGTTCTCCTATTATTCCTCTTTACGCAAAAAGTTTGGGGGCTAAACCGGGACTTATCGGTTTGATTGTTGCCGCTTCTACTATCACCGGCATATTTATAAAATTTCCTTCCGGAATTCTTTCTGATATTCTTGGAAGAAAAACACTATTGATTTTTGGCGCATTGTTTTTGTAAATCATCATAGCGATGATGCAGTTTCGTT
>CAZQQC010000005.1:0-50827 GCA_964595365.1 uncultured Melioribacter sp. | reverse complement strand
TCTTTGTTCATCATGCGGGAAATGCGACTCAGCAATTTAATATGCGGACCAACAAGACTCTCTTTTCCGACAAGGAGAAAGACCAAATTAACAGGTTGTTCATCCAATGCTTGAAAGTCAATTGGCTTATCGAGTCTTCCGAACGCTGCAATGATTTCATTTACACTATCTGTTTTTGCATGCGGTATTGCAAATCCCTTTCCGACACCGGTCGACATACTCTTATCGCGATCATGAACAGCGTTACGCATCTCTTCAAGCTTCTTAATACGATCATCATCTTTAAACAGATTGATTAGTTCGTCAATTATTTCGGTTTTATCCGTCCCTTCCATCGAAGAAAGAACTTTGTCGGCTCGAAGAATATCACAAATCTTCATTGAAATTCACCACTTATTTTTTTCTTTATAAATTCGAAGCAAAAATAAGAAAGGCTCTTTCCTTAAGCAAAATTAAAGTTGAGGCGGTATATCTATTTTTCTTGCAGCAAGCGAGGTCAACATGTAATTTTTCATCAAAGAAATTCTTTAAAAACCGTCAAAGAGGAAAAAATGGATATTCAAAACAAAACTGTTCTGGTACTAGGCGGATGGGGTTTAGTTGGCAACGCTGTTGTAAGAAAATTGGTGCCCGAAAAACCAAAAAAAATAATTGTTACATCATTAAGAAAAGATGAAGTTTTAGACGAAGTAGAAAAACTTAAAAAGGAATTTCCCAGTCTTCCGGAAAGTTATTTTATACCGTGGTGGGGAAACATTTTCGTAAGAAATGAATTCAAAGATCTTGATCGTTTGACACTGCTTGATGACCCGGCAAAAAGAAAAGTCCTGATGCACGATACGATGGAAGAGTTAACAGATGAAATTCTTCACAGTTCTTCGATTTATCAATTACTCAAAGAGCACAAACCCGAAATCATAGTAGATTGTATTAACGCGGCAACAGGAATTGCTTACCAGGATGTATACTCGACGTATCACAGAATCAAAAAAACGATCGAAAGGAATTTACCTATTGAAGCACTTACGACTGAAACAGAAAAATTATTGTGCACACTTTACATACCACAGTTGATCCGCCATGTGCAGATTTTATTTAACTCAATGAATGAAGCCGGAACAAAAATCTATGTTAAAATTGGAACAAGCGGTACCGGTGGAATGGGATTAAACATTCCTTATACACACAGCGAGGAGAAACCGTCGCGGGTTCTGCTTAGCAAGTCTTCTGTTGCCGGAGCGCATACGCTTCTTTTATTTTTGATGGGACGCACACCCGATGGACCGATAACAAAAGAAATCAAACCAACAGCAGCAATAGCCTGGAAAAGAATAGAATTCGGAGATATTAAAAGACATGGCAAACCGATTGAAATTATTGACGTTTCTTTGGATGAAGCAATACCGCTTCAAGACAAATTTCTAATCGGTATTGAAAAAAAATTCAAGTCGTCCGGCAAAACATTAAAATCGGTTTTCATTGATACCGGAGAGAATGGAACCTTTTCACGCGGAGAGTTTGAAGCAATCACTGCACAAGGGCAGATGGAATATGTTACACCGGAAGAAATTGCCGTCGATGCAATTTACGAAATCAAAGGCGGTAATACCGGGCATGACATTATCAATGCACTGGATAACGCCACCCTTGAACCGACTTACCGTGCCGGATATATGCAACACAGCGCCGTAGAAAAACTTGCCGAGCTCGAAAAAATTTATAACGTTAACAGTGTCGCCTTCGAACTGCTAGGTCCTCCAAGATTATCAAAACTTTTACATGAGATCAACATTTTGAAATTGGTATGTGGAAGCATGAAAGAAATTCTGAATGAAACAGCCGAAACTCTTTCAAAAAAATCTTTCGAGTTAATTAAGGATAACAGAAATTTAAGCAATGAAATTATTTCCATAGGCATTCCAATCTTGCTTCCGGACGGCAAATCACTTTTGCGCGGCAACGAGATTAAGATTCCACCATTCAGAGGCGATAACGCATTGGACATCCTCCCAAACACGATTGATTACTGGGCACACGATGGTTGGGTCGATCTGCGCGAATCAAATATGGCAGCCTGGCAAAAAAGATTGAAAACAATTATGAACGAAGCGGAGTCGATCACGCAAATCGATACAAGTTCCATGCATGTTAGAACCAAAAAATATTGGAATAATTTTGAAACGATCGACATCGGAAAAGTTGTAAGCTGGATTTTCATCAAGGAAGAAAAAGGGGAAAGAATGAAAGCATAATTCGAATTGTCGCGAAGCTTCAAAACTTTATGAATACAAAGAAATTATCAGAAAAGATTCACCCCCCCTCTGAATCTTTTCTGAAGTTATCCATTAATTTTTTTAACGGATACACAGCATAATTAACTTGGAAGGTCAATAGTTTTCTTGTATGCTGTTCCAAATAATATGTAAATCATCTATTTGGCATTCGAAATTTATGAACGGCGGAACAATTTTATGTTAGTAGAATTACTAATACTTTGCAGTTTTTTTAGATATTTTAGCAAAAAACCTTAGTAGATCTACTAAGGTTTCTAAAAACAGATTCGGCTATAATTTAGAATTGTATTTTTAAAGATAAAAATTCATAGCTCTATGAGAAGACTTATTAACCTGGTCATTAACAACGACGTAACGCCTTTTTTTTGTTTTAGCCATTTCCTGTGCATAATACTTCTCGTCGCTCAACCTTTCCAGGTAATTTATTTTTCGAATTACCTTAACTTCATGCGTTTTGAATTGATCGAGCTGATAAATACGGGGAGCCGGAGTAGATTGTTTTTCTCTCATCATTTGTTGTTCGCGGTTTAAGTGCTCATTATCTAACACAGGTTCAGTATGATGTTTAAAGCTGCCAATTAGTTCCGGACTTTCTTCTTTTTTAACTTTTGATAATAAAAAAGAAACTGCCACAACCACAAACAGTAATCCGCTTCCAAAAATTAATAAGTTAGAAATTATCTCAACAAGTTCCATATAGGTCATATATTTCTATCCCTTTAACAAAACGAATGCCCAAGTCAATGTTAATTTTTATTAAAATTACCAACGTCGTCTCTGTTAAAAGAGTATCAACATGAGAATTATTTACAAATCAAGACACACTTAGTTATAACACAATTTACCCTTCATGTGTCAATTAACGGCTGGTATTTTGGCTGGTTAAAACTTGATCACAACAACATTAACAACAAAATTTCTAACGTTTCAAATAAGATTAGACAGCCTTGCTGTTTTCACAAACAAACTTACAAATTTATCTTAGGCAAGGTTTGATGTACAATGAAAAAATAACTGTTAAATGAGTATTTTCTCTAAAACTAAAAACTGGTTTGCTAAACCCAAACCTTGCTAACATCAGTCACTAAAAGTTTTTATTTCTGACGTAATTATAATAAATTTTATATCAGTTGTGAACTATTATTTCTATCTCATTGGCGAGGCAGAATTAATTATAAAAAATTTCCCGATCAGAAAAAATAATTCTGAGATTCACAGGTAATTAAATTAAGAAATCATTTATGAAACCAGCTATTGAAGTTTTCGAAGGCGATATAACAAAACTGAAGGTTGATGCAATTGTAAACGCAGCAAATAGATCCTTACTTGGAGGCGGCGGTGTAGATAGAGCGATACACAGAGCAGCAGGACCATTATTGTTGGAAGAATGCCTCACATTAGGCGGTTGTGAAACCGGTCAAGCAAAAATTACAAAGGGTTACAATTTGCCTGCCAAACATGTAATTCACACCGTTGGACCTGTCTGGTATGGCGGAAATAAAAACGAAGACGAAATGTTATCCAACTGCTACAAAAATTCTCTTAAGCTCGCGGTTGGTCATAAACTAAAATCAATAGCATTTCCATCTATCAGTACCGGCGCATACGGCTTCCCTCTTGAAAGAGCTGCAAAGATTGCTGTGAAAGCAACACAAGATTTTTTAAGAGAAAACAAAACGATTGAGAAAATAGTATTTGTTTGTTTTGGAAAAGATGCGTTTGATGTTTATAAAAAGTTATTACTTCTCTAATCCATTTGAAAATAGAGAAAACTCAACGTTTCACTTTTCGCATTTCACGTTTATTAATGCAAAAATAAAACCGCAATACCGGCAACCGCAACAAAAGCACCCGCTATTGAAATCCATGACAATTCTTCCTTGTAATAAAAACGAACCATCGGCAACATAATTATCGGCATTGTAGACATTAGTGTAGAAGCAATACCAACCTTAGCATAAGTAATCGAAATCATGCTGAATGTAATGCCAAGGAACGGGCCAAAGATTGATCCTATCAGTGTGAACAATAATGCTTTGCGATCATTGCTAAAAATATGAATTGGTTTTTTGAATTTGTTTGTTATAATAGCAAGCGGATAAAAAATAATAAACGCATTTAAAATACGAACAAAACCTGCAAGGAATCCGTTTACCGCTCCTTCATTGAAAGCAAACTTGGCATAAATCAAACCAACAGCCTGTCCTGCTGCTCCGATTACAGCATAAAGTATTCCGAAATAATCGATCCTATAATTTGATGTTGGTTTCTCTTCCCTTTTAAATACAACAACAGCTATACCAATCATAGTCACAAATATTCCAACAATTCCTATCAGTGATAATTTTTCTTTCAGAAAAAAATATGCAAGGAAAGCAGACATTGGGGGAACAAGCGACATAATCAACATGCTCATTCTTGCACCGATGCTTCTGTAAGCTTTAAATAAAAAAGTATCACCGATAACCAAACCGATGACTCCGCTCAACCCTAAATTGAAAATTTGGTTGCCAGATAAATTTACCCTTACGCCGAAGAGAAGAAGTGTGATAACAAGAAAAACAAGTGCCATTGCCATGCGTGTAACATTGACATAGAAAGGACCAACACGTTTGGAGGCTTCTGTAAAGGCAATCGATGTCATAGACCAAAGAAATGCGGTAACGATTGCAGCTATTTCTCCAAAGAGCGGCATAGTTTAACAGACCTTTTTGGCATAAACAGAAAACAAAAAATTCTTTCTATACAGTGTTCATAAAAATCATAAGTAAAATACATCTTATATTCAAACGGACAAGACATTCTACCTACCGCATCAATCCATCATTATTCAAATCGACTCATTGTTAAAGCGTGTTGATTGCCTATTCAACCATACAATTTATTGTACCGATGCCGGGGAAAATCGCCGTAGTATCAAGCTCCTCTTCAATCCTAAGGAGTTGATTGTATTTTGCGATGCGGTCTGTTCTGCTTGCCGATCCGGTTTTGATTTGGCCAGCGTTAGTCGCAACTGCAATATCTGCAATTGTTGTGTCTTCCGTTTCACCCGAGCGATGTGAAACAACCGCTGTATAACCAGAACGTTTAGCCATCTCAATTGCATCAAGAGTTTCTGTGAGTGTTCCTATCTGATTAACCTTGATCAAGATAGAATTTGCAACTCCTAAAGAAATTCCTTTCGATAAAAATTCTGTGTTTGTAACAAAAAGATCATCACCAACCAATTGAATTTTACTGCCGACTTTGTCCGTTAACAATTTCCAACCATCCCAATCAAATTCTGCCATACCGTCTTCAAGAGAAATGATCGGATACTGTTTAACCCAGTTCGACCAGTAATCGACCATCTTTTCCGGGGTCATGTAGGATTTATCCGACTTGAAGAAGAAATATTGTTTTTTATCGCTGTCCCACATTTCACTTGCAGCCGGATCGAGTGCAATGAAAATATCTTTGCCGGCTTTATATCCAGCTTTTTCAATTGCTTCAAGAATTACAGTTATGGCTTCTTCGTTCGATTTCAAATTTGGAGCGAATCCTCCTTCATCACCAACAGCAGTATTGTAGCCCTTCTTTTTCAAAACAGATTTTAGAGAATGAAAAACTTCAGCGCCATATCGCAGCGCTTCTTTAAATGAAGGTGCGCCGGCAGGCATCACCATAAATTCTTGAAAGTCTACATTATTGTCGGCGTGTTTTCCACCGTTCAAAATATTCATCATAGGAACAGGAAGCGTTCTTGCACTTACACCACCAATGTACCTGTATAATGGTAAGCCAAGTGATTCTGCTGCAGCTTTTGCACAAGCTAATGAAACACCAAGAATTGCGTTTGCACCGAGTTCGGATTTGGTTGGTGTTCCATCCAATTCACACAAAAAATTATCGATCGCCACCTGGTCTGTTGCGTCAAAATCAATAATCTTTTCAGCAATTTTGTTGTTCACGTTATCAACTGCTTTTTGTACACCTTTACCTAAATAACGGGTTTTGTCATCATCTCTTAATTCCACAGCTTCATTTTCTCCGGTGGAAGCGCCGCTTGGAACTGCAGCTCTTCCAACGATTCCGTTTTCCAGTGTTACTTCTACTTCAACTGTCGGGTTGCCTCTCGAATCGAGAATTTCTCTGCCCCAAATGTCAACTATCGTTGTCATCTTATGTTTACTCCTCATTAATTCAAAATTTTCGAGGCAAAAATTATCAAAAACAGCGCGTAAATTCAATTTAAAGAATTGAACAAATTCACTTTTGATTATATTACGGTATCGCAATTGCCCCGGTAGCTCAGAAGGATACCCGCTTCGACCCGTCTGCCGGCGCCGAGGCATGCTCGATGAGACAAGTCGAAGCGAGGCGAGGAGCAGCAGTTTCCTAGACTATGATACACTACATTTACATATTGAAAAGTTTAGATTACGAAAAGACATACGTTGGAATAACCAATGATCTCAAAAGAAGATTATCAGAACATAACTCGGGAAATTCAATTTACACTGGCAAGTTCAAACCATGGAAGATAGTTTACGCCGAAGAATACAGTACTATTCAAGAAGCTCGAAGGAAGGAAAAATATTTCAAAACTTCGGCTGGAAGAAAGAAGCTGAAAAAAATATTGATGGACATAATTGCCCCGGTAGCTCAGAAGGATAGAGCAGCAGTTTCCTAAACTGTTGGTCGGAGGTTCGATTCCTCTCCGGGGTACTTAAATAAAAATTTTAAACTTTACAAAGAATTTCACTATGAAAAAAATAATGGCAACAATTGTTTTTGCGCTGGTCGACATAGTTTGTTTCCTTCAAGGAAGCGTCATTCTATTCTATGCCCTGTTACACATCAATTACAAAGTTGAAATTGTACGCAGCGAAGGACTTCCCGCACTTGAGGTGCAAAATGTTCCCGCTGCTATAGGAGGATATTATTACTACGCCGATCAGTATATCAAAATAGCACTAATTGGAATAGCGCTAATTATTACAGGTTTTCTAATGAGAAGCTGGCGAAAGAGTTTTTGATTGAAATCACTTTATCGAATCTCTACTCGTCCGGAATAACAGTATAAATTTATTCATTCAAATGGCTCTGTTCAGCCATAAATAAATTCTTACTAACAAAAAATGAGGTACACAATGATGCAAAAGAATTCTACAATCGGGTTTACTCTATTTCTTACCTTACTATTTTCTGGATGGATTTCAACCAATGCTCAATCCATATTTAAGGATTTTGGTTGGAAAGGTGGCATCCAAGTCAACGGTGTTCTACCAACAAATGAATTTGCCGACGATAACGGTCTATCACTTTCCTCTTATTTATTAAGGGGTTACTTGAGATATGAGATTGATCGTGACTGGAATGCTGAATTTAATTTAGGCTACGGGAAATACAAGGGTGACGATTACAACAAGTCAACATTTGAAACATCTATTATTCCGATTGAACTTCGTTTGCTTTATACACCGTTCGATTTGAGAGACTGGAATCCTTACTTCTATGCCGGTTTCGGCGCATTAAATTATAACGTGAACACCAAACCGGTTTCGAAATCGCCGAACACGGTCGAAGGGAGCGGTTGGAGTGGTGTAATTCCTTTTGGCGCTGGAACAGAAGTCAGGCTGTCAGATCAGGTCTTTCTTGATTTCAGTATTGGCTTGAATTACTCGTTAACCGATAACCTCAACTATTACCGTATCGATACCTACAAAGACGGCTACATAAATCTTGGTATTGGTTTAACATTTTCAAATGAAAGTCTAAATACCGATAAAGATGAAGATGGCTTGACCAAAAAAGAAGAACTCAAACTCGGCACGGATCCAAACAATCCGGATACTGACGGCGACGGACTTAAAGATAGCGACGAAGTAATAAAATACAAAACCAATCCTTTGAAAACCGATACGGACGGAGATGGATTGAGTGATTATGATGAAATTACAAAATTCAAAACCGATCCGTTAAAAGTCGATTCCGATGGCGACGGTTTAAGCGATGGCGATGAAATCTCAAAATACCGTACCGATCCTTTGAAGACAGATTCTGATGGAGACGGATTGAGCGATGGAGATGAAGTGATAAAATACAAAACCGATCCATTAAAAGTTGATTCCGACGGTGATGGTTTAACCGATGGTGATGAAGTGATGAAGTACAAAACCGATCCATTGAAAGTTGATACCGACGGTGGAACCGTTGATGACGGAGTTGAAATTAAACGCGGAACAAATCCTCTCGATCCCGGCGATGATGTGCCGCCGGCTTTTGTTGAGAAAGAATTAACTTTCGACGTGGTTCATTTTGGATTCGACAAATCTAACCTTACAAAAGAAGCTAAAAAAATTCTGGACAACAATTACGAAATTCTTAGCAAGTACAACGAACCTAAGATTACTCTCGGCGGTCATACCGATTCTATTGGCAGCGATAAGTACAATATGAAACTTTCCGAAAAGAGAGCTAATGCTGTTAAAGAATATCTAGTGAAGAAAGGTTTAGATGAAAAGTTATTCACCGTTCAAAGCTTTGGAGAAACAAAACCGGTTTCTTCCAATAAAACCGCAAAAGGTAGAGCCGAAAACAGAAGAACGGAAGCAACTGCTAAGGTAATGGAAAAGACTAAATGAAAAATTTAGTTTTATGATAACAAAAAAGCTGTTGCTCTATTTCGGAACAACAGCTTTTTTTAAAACAACAAAAATTTATTCTTAAGTATGAGCAATTCGGTATCCGCCAATTGCATTGAACCGGGTATCGCCCAGTATTTTGCAAATAAAACAAATCCATAGAGTGATATGCCTTTTGCAATAATGTTATACCTAATTTGGATGGCTTTTTCAGCATCAAGCAGCATAGTCATCGCAACAACTTTTGGTTTCTTGTCGAAAGGTTTGTGAAACGTGATTTCATATTCAACCGTTCTTCTACATCAATCTTCTTTAGCAATTGGCTTCATATTTTTTCCTTTTTAGAAATGAAGTTCACTTTTTATTAACTCAAAGGATTTTTCTATGCTACGAGGTTTATACCCCAATTCAGTTTCGGCTTTTAATGTAATCAAGCCAGATTTAAGCGGTCGTGGTGCATGCTGATTCAATTCTTTAGTTAGAATTGGGTGAATCAACTTTTTGTCGAGATCAAAATAATCAGCAATCCTTATAACAAAGTTGAATCGCGACAAGAACTCGGGACCGCCAATGTTATAAATTCCCTCTTTCTTAAATTCGATTACAGATAAGATTGCTGCAACAAGATCATCTACATAAGTTGGATTGCCAATTTGATCGGTGACAATCCGGATTGATTTTCTTTCTCTGATTGAATCAATAACCCAGCGAACAAAATCGGTACGACCGTATCTTGCCGGACCATAAAGAACATTTGTTCTAACAATTGTGAATCTAGCACCACTTGTTCGGATGGAATTTTCCGAAGCAAGTTTTGTACGTCCATAATAACCGATCGGATTAGGTTTATCGTTTTCCGTGTAGGGACCGTTTTTGCCGTCAAAAATATAATCTGTAGAAAAATGAATTAGGTGAGCATCAACGGTCCAGGCATACAAAGAAATATTTTCAATTCCGTTTACATTTATTTTCCATGCGGTTTCTTTTTCGGTTTCCGATTGATCAACTTTGGTGAACGCAGCGGCATTAATTATAAAATCGGGAAAGAAATTTAGAATCGTTTCCCTCACATGATTTTTTTGAGTAATATCCAGTTTACAATAGGCAACATTTGGTATGAAAGATTCATTTTCGAACGATGCGCAGAGGAGTTCATTTTGGGAAGACTGACTTAAAGATTGCGCAATTCTTTGCCCGAGCATTCCGTTAGAACCTATTACTAAGATTCTTTTCTTTATGATATCAGTGCCAATCATTCAATTCCAGTTTTGAAAAGTCGGTCAAATTTAAGGTCGATGCTGCAAGAGCGCCGGCTTTATTTGCCAGTTCCAGCGATAATTTTGCATTACCGGTAGAAATATATGAATAAAAGAAAACTGCCCCAAAAATGTCTCCACACCCAACTTTATTTACAGTCTTAACATTTTCGCCTTTAACAAAAATCGAATTGACTTCGCCTTTTTCCCTGAAGTATAGCTGCGCACCCGAATTTCCTTTCGTAATTATTAGAATTCGCGGACCTAATTCACAAACATTTGCCGCAAGTTCTCTTTCATCATTTGATCGATCCAAAGTTTTGATTTCATTTTCATTGGCTTGAACAACATCAACGTTTTTCAACCAGAGAGATGCATCGGGTACCGGTCTAAATTCCCTTTTCATTTTAGAATTTATACCGCGGGATAAAGTGTGAACATCAAAATAGATCAATCCTTTAAAATTCTTTCTGATAATTTGTAATTGATTAAGCGAAATATCGAATCCGGTGATCATGTTAATAAGAATACCGTCAAAAATATTCCAGTTATGTACACAACCCATATCAAGCTGACCCGATAAATTTTTGTACTCCTCTTCTCTTTCTCCTCTGCCGGATAGTTTAAGAATTACTTCCGGCAAAGAATTAACGTGAGTTGCAAAGTTCAAATTTACTTTCGAATAAATCTTCTCAAATATTTGAAACGACTTTTTGTTGAAAGATGTCAATAAAAAGATTTCATCGGAAGCTTGTGCAACCGACAACAATCCAAGAGTAGAATAATATATACCGCCCGGTTTGGGCAATAGATTTTCTACATCTTCAAAACGGTCTATTATTGAATGCCCTATCACTAAAATTTTCATTGAATTAAAAAAAATGTATTTTGAACAAAACTAATAATGTCCTTGTTTAAGAATCAATGGTTCAATTACGGAGTAAGTCCGCCTTGGTAAGTTCCGAACCATGTTCCGCTACAAATAGACGGAGGTTATGCGCCTTCCTGTCCGCCGACCAGTCTTCGCAAAGCTTCGCCGAAGCGAGGGGACACAATAAATTGAACATGCCGGTAGACAGGTTGGGACAAAGGCGGGTCAAAAATAACGAATTAAAAACTAAGCGGGAAAGAATTTGAAAATGAGAATTGGAATTACCTGTTATCCAACTTACGGCGGAAGCGGTGTTGTAGCTACCGAGTTAGGATTAGCATTAGCATCGATGGGTCACGAGGTTCACTTTATCAGCTATGCTATTCCACATCGTCTGAACAGATTTTTTGAGAATGTGTTTTTTCACGAAGTTGAAATGAGCAGCTATCCTCTGTTCGAACATTCCCTGTACGATTTATCGCTCACAAGCAAAATGCTCGAAGTCTTTGAATTCGAAAATCTTGATCTGATGCACGTCCATTATGCAATTCCTCATGCTGTAAGTGCATATTTGACACAGCAGATATTGAGAAAATCAAACAAGAATTTGAAATTTATTACAACGCTTCACGGAACCGATATTACTTTGATGGGATTAGAACCATCGTTCATGCCCCTCGTAAAATTCAGTATAGAAGAAAGCAACGGTGTAACTGCTGTTTCAAGATTTCTCAAAGAAAAAACTCTCACCAACTTTAATATTCAAAAAGATATTGAAGTGATCTACAATTTCATTGATGTAGAAAAGTTTAAGCCACAAGAAAGCGAAGCGTTTAGAAAACACATAGCTCCAAACAGCGAAAAAGTTCTTGTTCACACTTCAAATTTTCGTGTTGTAAAGAGAGTAACCGATGCAGTCCGAATTCTTGCCAAAGTTAAAAAGGAAATTCCTACTAAATTAGTTTTAATTGGTGACGGTCCCGACCGTTCCGAGTGTGAACGACTTTCACGTGAACTCGATCTTCAGAAAGATGTATTGTTCCTTGGAAAGCAAGACGGCCTGAGTGAGATTTTAAATGCATCGGATTTGTTCTTGATGCCGTCTCAATCGGAAAGTTTCGGGTTATCGGCACTTGAAGCTATGGCATGTGGAATTCCTGTTGTTAGTTCCTCTGTTGGCGGTTTGCCGGAACTTAATATTCACAACGAGACCGGTTACATTGCAGAAATTGGCGACATTGACCGTATGGCAAAATACACAATCGAGCTTTTAACGAATGAAAAACGCTACAAGACTTTTTCGAAGAATGCTCGCGAACGGGCTGTGAAAAATTTTGACATGAAATTGATTCTGCCGAAGTATGTGGAATACTACGAAAAAATTTTGAATTCGTGAACTGTTGGGTCAAGGTTACTCTGCTTTTGGCAGACAAGCTTGACCCCACACGTAAAATTATTTCAAGAGCAGCATCTTCTTCGATTGAACAAAACCATGTCCCGAGCCGTTAGTCGAGGGACTGGTTATCTGTATTGTGTAAATATAAACTCCGCTCGTCAATCTGCTTGCATCAAAATTTATCTGGTAGTATCCCGCTGATTTGTTTTCGTTAACCAGAGTCGCTATTTCTTTTCCCAGTACGTCGTAAACTTTAAGTGTAACTAATCCATCCTCCGGCAGTTGATAGTTTATCGTTGTTGTTGGATTAAATGGATTGGGATAGTTAGCATATAATATTGTTTCTTTTGGCAGTTCTTGTATTGTCTCAAGATTTCCTTCTTTCTGCAAGCCGGCTTTTTCATATCTCCCAACGGTCTTTAGAATGTATGACGTGTTATCATTATTAGAATTTAGCTTTGTCTCATATTCGAATTTTATTTTTTCTCCGGGAAGAACTTCTCCGTATCGTTTATCTGCTAAAGCAAACAATGAAGCAGTTTCTCCGGCTTTGCTGTGTTTAGCACTTAGAAGATTCAGTTTTTCCATTTTTGCAGTTTTTTCATTTCTTACTAACGCAAAATAATCTAAGATCAAATCTTCGCTAAATTCTATCTCTATGCCTCCGGCTGGAACTGCTTTTATCTTTTTACATACAGCACTAAGCTGAGGCCGGAAATAATATTTATTTACGCTGCTTGAGTTATTGTTTGCTTCCGGCAACTCTTTTTCATTACGTAGCTGTGCATAAAAAACACTGTATAAATCTTCTGCATTTCCCATGTGTTTGATTTTTATTCTGTCACCTTTTTTAACCGTCAATTTTAGTTTATCCCTATCTGCAAGTACGTTGGTTATGTCGAGGCTGTCATTTAGAATAATTTGATTTGGCATCGCAAGTTTCTTGTAGCTTATTACCTCACCTTCATCGGTAACAGCTATAAATTCATTTTTGTTGGCTTTAACTTCCCATAATTCTACTTGATCTAAATTGGTATGCCCTTTTGTTTGATCAGTTTCGTGCAATAAGAATTTAACAGCATTATTGTCGGGGGTAATTTCTTTATTTATCAAGTAATAATCCGTTACATCGGCACCGGGATTATCTACAGAAGAAATCAAAATCGGGTTTTCATCCGTTAGCTCTCCATTCGTTTCAAATGCAAGACTTGCAGAACTGGAATAACCGTAAAGTTGGGTATGTAGAGTATATCCTTGTGTATTCGAACCGTAAGCGTTTGTTGCGGTACAGACTAATGTAATATTTGGATTTTTATTATAAGGAATATAGTAATGCACCTGGCTCCTGCTGCCATCCGGCGTAATATTAAGTGTAATATTTGAAGGATCACTATATGCCAACCAGGAATATGTTATATCACCTACTTCTGAGGAAAACACTGCATAAACATATCCTGTTCCTCCGTTGTAGAGCGGGTCTGGGTCTTGATAAAAGTAATAGAATTTTGGCCCTGATAACTGGCGTAGTTGTGCCTGATACGTAGCACCATTGTCACTTGAGGATACTGGGAAGCTATACGTTTGATTATATGATTTGAATACTCCGTTTCCATTCCAGTAACTTAGTACACCAGAGCCGGTGTTCCATATTCTTTGATAACCCTGGTTATCGGTTTGAGGGGATACTGCTTCTAATGTTACATTTGTCCCTGTGTATCGTTGAAATGGAAAAGGAGCAGTATAAGTGCCGCCGTCGACTTTTATCGAACCATGAGTTCCTAGTCCGCTGTTATCTGTAAAATTGTTATCAGCTGTTATCGTTACAATTGTAGGCAGAACCGTAAAAGAAACTGACAGTGTTAAATCAAGATTTGCACCAGAATCATAGCTGTTCTCGTTTTGCGAAAATGAACCTAAGTACATATTACTTCCTTTACTATTCTTTACCATGTTGGTAAGTGCACTACTAGCTAAATTTCCAGAATTATACTGAACATCTGAGAAAAGTGCACTTGCATTCCCAATATTAGACCAGATATCTTGAGGTGTGTTATAATTACTTATTTGAGTGATAGTAAACTTATAAGAATAATTTCCCGCATTACTAACGAGATAACTTAAGGAAACACTACTGATAGTTACATTGCTTGGAATACTAGTTAAATCAAAAGTAAATTTTGTTCTTGCGGTTTCAGATTCTTGGGCTTCCGCGACATATTTATAACCAATATCAATTCCGAAAGTACCATAAGCATAATAGGTACTACCATTGTTTCGTTGTACATAAGCGGTAACTGTTTTTGCCCCTGAATAATTATTAGCCTTAATAAGGGTAAAACAACTTAGAATAATTAAAATACTGGGAATAAAAAGTTTTTTTTTCATTTTATAAATGAAAAGCTATTTTGCAAAGGACATAAAGAGATTTTTTTTGCCGATTCCTCCTCTTTTGTTGTTAAAATTTTATTAGTTTTAAAAACAGAATAGCCCTAATCATTCTAACGAATGAAAAATTAAGGTAGCCATCCTTGACTGGACTATTCTTTCAAAGGAGACGATGTTACCGCATCGTCTCCGAATATTTATTAAGCTCTATCCTCCTTTGTTTGGTTTTCCATGATATATTAAGTATAAACCAGTTAAGAATTCATCTGCCAAAAAGAAAACTTCATTGTCAAATAGTGCTGCACCGCCAATATAAATTTGGGTTCTTGGTTTGTTGAAATAAAATAAATACTTTATATCTGTTCCGTCATAGTGAGCTAATCCGTTTGTCATCAAAAGAAAAATATCTTTTGAATTTCTTCCCCAAATGCGCTGGTAAAAATTTGGGTTGTCTACCCTTAGGAATGTTTGAAATTGATTATTTACCCGTTTTGCTATTTCATTTCCTAAAACAAAATAAACCTCGCCGTTGATAAGACTAATATCTGCTTGCTGACCTTGAGTCCATATACTCCCGTAAATTCTGTTATATTTTTTAGAGACTAAAAATTCTGCTGTATATTCATATATGAGAGTGCTGTCAGGATATTGTCCTCCGCTTATTTTATAAGTTTGTATATAAAATTTTCCATCAGGTTTATTTCTGTAAAAACGTTCAACTATGCCTGTAAGACCTTCGGTATTTAGCATAGTCCAGTTATTGTCTGAATAATGTGCAATAACACTGTTATTTGCTAATAATTGTTCATCTGCATCAGCGCCTAAAGCATACAAATCATTTGGAGATTCTCCCCACATATTATCAAATACAAGATATTTATTATTTCCATCTTTTGTTAAAACTGCAACTTCTTTCCAATAACCGCTCTGATTATTCCAAATTTTTCCACTGAGTCCGCCAATCCATATATTGTTTGCTGAAAAGCCGTAGATTGATTGTGGGACAAAGAAACGAAAAACATTGTCAGTTGACCAGTTGGAGCCGTCAAAATGCCAAATTGACTTAGAAAAATTACCCGGCTGCCCGATAGCCCAAACATCCCGCGGAGAACTTCCCCAGAGCTTGTTCATATATGCATAGTTTAATATAGTATCCACTGACCATACATAATCTCTTGTCCTGGGAACTACTGGTGCTTCAAGTGGATTGCTGTTACACGAAAGTATAGTTACAATTATTAGTAAAGCGAAAAGAATTCTTTTAAGGGCACACATATCCACCCCGCATGAAGAAGTTAAGAACCCCTATTTTTTTTAAGAACTTATAAAGCATTTTTACCCCGCTACATTTTTGTTAAAAAGTTAATTCTTTTTTTCAATAAAAACAAATCTAAATAAAGCGGGCGGTTGCAAGCCTAAATTGTCGCATTGCGCCAAAAATAAAGTAACCCAAAGAGAATAGGGGAACATTATTAACTCTTGGGCTAATCATGTTCCGAAGTGATATCTATGCGGCGTGTTTGCGTGAAAGGTGTAATCCGATCAGGCAGATCGACCTAAACACTCTTGTAAAGCGAATGGTGTTAACTTAAACCGGGATACTCTCGAAATTTTTTTAGAGAGTCCTTCATTTTTTGTCTTTACTCTTTTTCTTAATTTTGAATAGAACTAAAAACGTTAAAGATGAAAAAGTATTTGATACTATCGATGATGATGTTTCTGTCTGTAAAAATTTTTTCGCAGATTGATTCAGCTAAGGTTACAAAAGATTCTGTTCAGGTTTTCAATGCCGATGTTCTCATGAAGGTCCAGCTAAACTCGCCAATCGTTTCAACGCCATTGATTTGGAATCATAAAATTTTTGCAGTTGATAAGTCCGGCACTATTTCATGTTACGATTCGACCGCAGCGCAAGTTTGGAAGTCCAATCTATCTGTAGCGCTCACAACCAAACCGATGATTGCCGACGATGTTCTTCTAGCCGGAAGCGCTAATGGAGACATATTTGCAATCGATCCGAAGACCGGAAATCAATTCCAATCAATTGGACTTGATAGAAAAATAAGCACAGAAATAATTTCTTTCGAATACCAGGGAAATATAGCCCTGGCTATGCCAAAGTCAACCGATTCGAAAACCGCGATAATTTTTGGAACCGACGACGGCAAAATCCATTGTTACGATCTTGAAACTCTGCAAGAATATTGGACAAACTCCGATTCAAAAGGTTCGGTAAGCGGCACTCCAGTTTACGTTAACAACAAAATTATTTTTGTCAGCAGCGACGGATTTCTTTACTGCATCGATGCAAACAACGGCATGCTAATTTGGCGCTGGAAAGAAAGTGCGGAATCAAGTTTTAGCACTTCTAATATTTTAACAGACGGCAAAACGGTTTATGCAATCTCAAATGATAATGTAGTTTTCAATATCGATTTGCTCCTCGGCAAACTGGCTTGGAAATCAAAGAAGGTAAATGCATTACCGCCGCTTAATATTTCACATGATTTCAAAACATTATTTGTTGTAACAAAAGACAAAAAATTTATGATAGTTTCCGCTGTTCAGGGCAAACTAACCAAAGACTTAAAAATTGATCTTCCGTTCGACAGTACGGGTTCGATTGCAATTGAAAACGGCAAAAAGATTCTTTTCACCCGGGGCGGGAAGATTTTTCAACTTAACGAAAAATTCAAGGAAGAACCGGTTATCGATTTTGGCAACACACAAATAAATTATTTCATCAGGCTCGGTGACGACACATTTTTATGTTCCAATCTAAATGGTATAATTGTAATCTTCAGACTAAGGCAGCCTTGAGAAACTTTGACGGTTTCATATTTGATATTGACGGTACACTGGCATCGACTAACGATTTGATATTCGCTTCGTTCAATCATGTAGCAAATAAATATCTACACCGCACATTCTCGAACGAAGAGATCAGCTCGCTATTTGGTCCAACCGAAGACGTTATACTCAAAGAATGGATGAAAGAAAACTACGAACGCGCACGGAAAGATTATTTCGATTTCTATTCGAGCCAGCATAACGAAATGGCAGACATTTTCCCTGGCATAGCAGAAGCGTTAAGATTGATCAAATCAAAAAAACTGCCGGTTGGTATCTACACCGGCAAAGGAAAAAATTCTTCGGAAATTACGCTGAAGCAAATTGGCGTCTTCGATTTGTTCGATATCGTAATTACAGGTGACGACGTTGAAAAACATAAACCGTCTCCGGAAGGGATTAATAAGTTTGTCAATTTCTTCGGCCTGAATCCGGAAAAGGTTTTGATGATTGGCGATGCAATCTTTGATGTGAAAGCCGCAAAAAGCGCCGGTGTAAAAAGTGCTTTGGCTTTGTGGGATAGTTACGCTAAAGAAAAATATTCGAATGTTGCTGCAGATTATACTTTCAACACGGTAAAAGAACTGACGCTCTTTTTAGAAATAAATCTAATCTGAATTTTTTTACCTTCTAGCAAGCCACACATCGGGATTTTGATAATTTCTCTCGCTCCAAATTTCGAAATGTAGAATATTGCCTTCAAGACTTTCATTTACGCTGCCGATAGAATTTCCGGCTTTTACACGCTCCCCTTCTTTTACAGAAATGTTAGCAACGTGTCCATAGACCGTTCTGTACTCATCGCGATGTGTAATAATTACAACGCTGCCGTAGCCGGGTATCCAATCGATTGCCGAGATAATTCCTTCGGCGACAGCGCGAACACTTTCATTTCCCCGAACTACAATATCGATTCCGTAGTTGAGCGTAACTGTATTTAATTTTTCATTTTTGTTTTCACCGAAGTCGCGTATAATTTTGCCCTCTTTGATTGGCCAGTTTAGTTTTCCTTTCAGTTGAACAAAACTTTCGAATCCGCTGTAATCGAAATCTTGAACATTTTTCTTGAAGTTCATTTTATTTTCATGGGTTTTGGCTTTTCGTTCGCGTTCCGATTCGATGAGTTTTGCAATCAAGTTCTTAATTACAATTTCGGCGCGCCTTTTAGAAGAAATTTCTTCGTTAATAGATTTCTTATCTCTCTTCAAAGCCGCAAGAAGTTCTTTTTTTTCTTTTTCCTTTTGCCTGAGCAATTCCTGTTCATTCACTTTCCGATCGACAAGATTCTGCCTCACTTCTTTTTCATCTACAAGTTGAACTCGAAGTTCGTTCAGCTTTTCTTTGTTTGATTTCAACCGAACCAATGTTCTGGCATTTTCATCGGAAACGTACTGAAGGTACTTGTATCGTTGGACTGCCTGGTTAAACGATCCGGCATTGAAAACAAACCGCCAGATGGATAAACCCCGATTTTTGTAAATCCAAATAATGTATCGCGAATAACTTTCCTTCAAAGTTTTAATGCGATTTTCTATACTGTCTATTTGCATTTGTATCTCCCCGATCACAATTTCTTTTTCGTTCTCTTCGGCAAGAAGATTATTTATCAGTGTGTTCAACAGAAGATTTTGTCGATTAATATTTTCCAGCGTCTGAAGAGACTCTCTCTCTCTTTTGGATTTATTCTGCAGTTCTTTTTCGAGCCGGGAGATTTCTTTCTTGATTTTATCGAGCCGGAGATTTTGTTTGCGCATGTTCTCGGCAGTCTGAGAATGTAGAACCATCAATCCGGCAAACAAACAGACAAGTATATATTTACCAATCAATGATTTTTGCATCGTTTGGAATGTCCAATTTCAGTTTTCCAATTTCGTTGTTCACTTCAACCGAGCGGTATTCTATTTTTATTTTTTGTTTGTTCAATAACTCATTCACATTGATCAGGAAGGGAACAGGTGTGTCTTCGTATTTTCTAAAATTAGAATATTCAGCATTCACCAAATTTTTTCCTCTAAAACTATTCTGTTTGTAACCGGTTATACCAAAATCATCGCGCCTAATTGAATAAACGCTGGTCGTAGCATTTAACGAATCATAATATGTGAGGTTGTACAGATCGCTATCAGTTTCATATTTGTCAGGCTCTCTTCTGAGTTTATCGGTCAAATTTACAGAGCCGGTTAGTAAATTAAGAAGTTCTTCGAACGAAATGTTGATTTTCAATATGTCGTTCATTACGCCGGTTTTAAGTTTGCCCCTGTATAACCTGTTATTGATAACATCATAGAATTGAAAATTTTGCTGCGTGATCATAGCAGATGCAACGTCGATACCGAACGGTCCATAGAAAGAAACTTTCACAGAGTCGGGTCGTTTAATTAAAACTTGAAAGTTACTCTTTGCATCAAGGTCGGAAGTTTTTATTGTGATTGTTCCTGTGCCTGCAAAATTTCTTATTTTTCTCCTGTTGGCTTCCAGCCGTTTTATCAATCTATCCGCTGAAACCAGTTGTTCTTCTTGAACCGGTTTGGAAGGGATACAACCGTTAATATAAAGTAGCGAAAATATCGATGCGATCGATATTAAAAGAAAACCTTTCCTCACAATTCTCCTTTTTCAATTTTCCGTTTTATCTCGGTTTTGGTTTGATCTAGACCAAATGCTTTGTCCCACAATTGTTTGGCTTTCTCTTTCCTGCCGAGCTTAAAGTAAATATCTCCGAGGTGATCTAAAATTGTTGCATTTTTTTCTTCCATATTTACAGCAGCTTCTACATTTTTTTGGGCAGCATCAAGACTATCAAGCTTAAAATAGATCCAGCCAATAGTATCAAGATAAGATGCGTTCTTCGGTTCTTGAGCAACAGCTTTTTTAGACATCTCAAGTGCGTTCCGCAAATCAATTCCGCGTTCGGAAAGCGAGTATGCATAGTTGTTAAGAATGAGCGCATTCGCAGAATCCAATTTCAATGCCTGTGTATAAAGCGAATCTGAAATTTTATATTCTTTCTTCGACTCATGTATCATAGCAGCAATGCTAAGGACTTGAATATTGTTCGGATCGATCGAAAGCGCTTTCTGTAAATACACTAAAGCTTCCTCATTGTTTTTTAATTGGTTCAAAGTGTATCCCATGGCAGAAAGTGCAGTCATATCACCCGGATTTATTTTCAAGGCACGCTGAAGCGCTTCCTTTGCTTTCGAATGATCGTTCTCCTGTGAAAGAGCAAGACCGTAAATAAGATTGACCGCAAAGTCGTTCGGAAATTTAGAATAAGCTTTCGACATGTACGAAACTGCATCTTTATATTTTCTACTGTCGAACAATAAACCGCCTAAACGTATCCATACCTGTGCATTCCATTCGGCTAGCGTTGCTGCTTTCTTAAAATATTCGATTGCAATAGAATCTTGTTTCTGGCGGATTCCAATTTCTCCAAGGTAAGCATTAACCTGCCAGTCGGCGGTATCTTTGTCTATTGTCTGAAAAATCTTTTTTGCCATGCTAAGATTGTTTGAATCTTTTTCGGAGGCGGCAAAGAAGGAAGTTCCAATTCTAATTTTTACCTCTATACCTATCTGCGGATTGGCAACAAGTTTCAAATATTCATCGGAAGCATTCTTCCACTCTCCTTTTCCAATCAATACTCTCCCTTTCAGATCGAGCAGATCGAAATCATCAGGAAAACTAAAGAGCGATTCATTCACCATCGATAAAGCTTTGTCATATTCTTTTGTTTTTATATAAGCATCAATCAAAACTTTTTGAAGCTGAAGATTGGAGGGGTTAAGTTTCAGAAGTTCAGCAACCATTTTAACGGTTTCCTGTACGTTGCCCATCCTTTCATTCAAAGCTATCAGACGAACAAGAACACTCCACTCGGGACCTATTATATCTATCACTTTTTTGTAAAGCTTCAGCGCCTCGTTTGGTCTTTTAGCTTCGTAGATTTGTGCGAGACTGAAATAAGCGGTGTACTCTTTCGGGTCTAATTTTATAATTTGATCATAGACGGCAGCCGACGAATCTTCCAGGTGCGAAAAAGTATAGATCGATGCGAGCAATGTTAGATATTCAATGTTACCCGAATCATTTTTAACTGCTTGCTGCGCATAATTGAGTGCCGGCGAAAGTTTGTTAAGACGCAAATAATTTTTAGCCAGAGCATAATAAATGCCTGCTTCCCGATCATATTCCAACGCTACTAAATACTTGGCAATTGCGTCGTTGAATTGTCCTTTAGTTTCCAAAATACTGCCGTCAATAAAATTTTGTTTGGCAATTCTTTCTCTGTCTTCGCTGCTAAGCCTTGTTAGCGGCTTCTCGCCCAAATCGCCTTGTTTTACTACCTCCTGAGAGCACGCGGCAAGCAACAAGGTAATATATATTATGGTTAAGAGCTTCTTCATAAATCCAACTAATTTGAGACAAAAAATAGTTTTAAACGGTTTGAATCACAAGGATAAAGATTGTTCCAACTTAATCATTTGCCTATCTTTGTAAAAAAAGTTCGACCGATGCTTAAATTCGACCTGGCAATATCATACAAATGGATTTATGATGAAGAATTCGTTCAACTGATCGAAAATATTTTTCACAATTATGGTTTAACAACGTTTCTAATTCGCAACTATAACATTAACGAGGTAATTGATAGAGTTAACAGAAGAGAATTGTATTTCAAAGCATACTTCGATCGGGCTTCCGACGAAGACCGCTCATTCGAACCTATTTCAAAATTGCTGCAGAGACGTCATTGCTATTTGATTAATCCGCACAACAAAGTTTTGAAAGCCACCGATAAATCGACTATGCATAAACGGCTGTTGAAAAAGAAATTTAGACTGCCGGAAACACATCTGATTCCATCCTACTCACAAACCCGACAACTAAAACTCGACGAATATGATCTGATGCAGATCGGCTCACCTTTCGTTATTAAACCGGCAATAAATTCTGGCGGTGGAGAAGGTGTTATAAAAAATGCGGTTTCGCTTCAGCAAATAGTAGAAGAACGCATCAAGAACCCAAATGAAAAATTTTTGATTCAAGAAAAAATTAAACCGCGTTTTCTTGCAGGAAGAAGAGCGTGGTTCAGAGTATTGTGTGCTTTCAATAAAACAATTCCAATCTGGTGGGACGATCAAACCCACGTTTACAACATAGTTACAAAAAAAGAGATCGCCCGTTACAACCTTCTGCCGCTTTCCCGAATTACAGCGAAACTGGCAAAGGTAACTAAGTTAGATTATTTCTCTACAGAAATAGCAGTTACAAAAAACCATAATTTTGTTATGATCGATTACGTAAACGATCAGTGCGATATGCGGTTGAAGTCGAATCATCCCGATGGTGTTCCAAATGAGGTTGTTGTGGAGTTTATCGAAAGGATGAGAAGAAAAGTTTTGTCGCTCTAAAAATTCATGTCGTCTTCCACAGTTGCAAGCATATTGAGGTAACTTTGGTACCTTAACCTGTCGATTAATCGGTTTTCCACTGCTTTTATAACGGCGCAACCCGGCTCGTGATAATGCGTGCAAGTATTGAATCTGCAATTATTATGGAATTGTTTGAACTCTACAAAATAATGACTCAAATCCTCTTTGCGTACACCATAGGGGTCGATTTCACGAATGCCCGGTGTGTCGATAATAAATGTTCCGTTATCAACTTTTCGCAAAATGCTTGTTACGGTTGTGTGTTTTCCTTTGGATGTTGAATTGCTGATATTATCAGTTTTCAAATTTAAGCCGGGATACATTTCATTTAGAAGAGATGATTTGCCAACACCCGATTGACCCCACATCAAATTGATTTTACCTTTGATGGCATCGGACAATTCATTCAATCCGTTTTTCGCAACGATACTTGTTGCAAAAACCAAATAGCCGATTTCTCGATAAAGTTGTACAAGGGTTTTAAAATCTTCTGAAGAATCCAAATCCGTTTTATTAATAACTATAATCGGTTTTATGTGAGAACTTTCTCCCACCACTATCAATCTGTCTATCAAGCGGTTATTTAATTTAGGCAGCAGGCAGCTTGAAACTATTATCAGATTATCGATATTTGCTCCTACAACTTGTTCAAGGCGTTCGCCCCGTGTGCTGGCGCCTTTAATTTTAGGCGCCTTTCTCGAAATGTAATTTTTTCTTGGCAGTATATTCCCGATAACCCCGGTACCGTCTTGACTCATTTCAAATAAAACATGATCGCCCACAGCAACAATGTCAACGGCAAAAAGTTTACCGCGCTTCAAAGCAAATTCTTTTTGAAATTTCCCCCTCAGCGAACACCTTACCTCGTTATCATTCTCATTCAACAAATAGTAATTTTTACTTTCAATCTTGAAGACAGTGCCCTGAATTTTTACCTCCGTTGAAAAATAACTTAAAAGTTATAACTGACACCTATTACAAAATTGCTCTTAGTTAAACTCTGGTAAGTACGGGAAACATTGTACCCGTAATTATCACCAAAATCTTTCCACCATCCGTACGAGTAAGCAATATTGAGTGCAAGATTAGGACCGGTTTTGTACCCTATGCCAGCTGTTACATACTTTTTATCGTACTCCGAAGAATCACCCTGGTATGGCGAAGGTTTATACATGAATCCGCCTCTTAAGGCAAATCTACTGTTAGGAACTCTGAATTCTGCACCGGCACTCAAATTATAAACGGTTCTGAAAAGTGATTTGATCTCGTTGTTATTTCGTTCCCGCGTTACCTGATCAAGTCCGCTTGAAAACCGCATTTGAGTATAATCAATCATGGTTGCATCGGCGCTTAGGGTAACAATTTCGCTATTTAGGGAACCGCCCAAAGTAAACTCGTAAGGTGTAGTAATATCATAGTCGCTACTGTAATCAATAGGCGGATCGATTTTAAATGTAGTTTTTGTGAAATTACTTTCACCGTAAACCGAATATGTTTCTTTGATCGTGTAGGTGCGGGGGAATCTTATTGTTGCCGCTAGATTAAATGACTCGCTAACCTTGGCTAACATTCCGATTTTTGCATCCCAGCCGGAAATATTCCAATTTAAAATTGTATTTCTGTAAAACGACTGGAAGCCGGCAGTTCTGCTATCTGCAGGATCAAGTTGTAATGTTGCGGGGTAAATATTAAGCAAATTTTCTTCAAAATAATCCAAAGTCCTCTTAAATGTTCCGGTAATTATGTTTATTGTAGCGCCTACAAATACATTTTGTTCAACTTCAACAGCACCGCCAAAATACCAGCTGTTAATAGTGCCTTCGCTTAAAATGCTGCCTCTCTGGTTTAATTTTCCGTTTATTAATGTTGTATCGCCAAGAGAATTATTCTGAGCATCACGCAAGGTGTAACTTAATCCTAAGTTGTACGCAAAATCGTTATCATCCGGATTAGAGGAATATACCAGATCTTGAATCTTAGAAGTGTTGCCCCGATTATAACCATCAAACCTTACCACGTTGTTAAAATTTTTGAGTTGATTATAACCCAGTGCAAACACAAGACTTCCTCTTGCTGTTGGAATCGGGAATGCAAACCCGAACTGGCTAAGTCTTGTCGAACTGTTTGAAGCATTTGTACCGTTTCCCAAAAAAGAAATATTGTTATTTAACGAATTGTATCCTAACGCACCGTCAAATTGTAATTTTCGGATCAAAGCAAAGCCTGCAGGATTAAATATTGCCGCCGATAAATCGGTGCTGATTGCAGTATATGCATTTCCCATTGCAAGAGATTTTGGTCCGCTAATTATTCCAGGTTCGCTAAGCCGCAATGCGTCATTGAAATCCTGTGCTTGAAGCGTTGCAATCATCAGTAAAAACATTACTAAGAACTTCATATGGCTTTTCATAAACTCCTCAATATTATTGAACAATTGGTACACTATTCAGCTTAACATATTTATCTTCCCCGCCCGCTAGATCCTCTTGAACCGGAACTTGAACGGCCTGAACCTCCTCCAGAAGACGGCGCTTGAGATGGTGCAGGTCTCGAACTCGGCGCACTCTGAGGAACATAACTTGGTGCAGGTCTTTCGTAACTGGGCGGAGGTGAATAACTTCTACGCGATCTTTCGCCTCTTGAACCCCTATTTGATGCACCGCCTCCACGACTTGAATAACCTCCTACTTGCGGATTTTGCCTTTCATTTCTGTTTCGTGATCTCACCTCTGCATTTCGAGAGCCGGTATTATTCTTTGAAATTCCTTTTGACAACCTCGAACCGGAATTGGTACCGCTGTTTGCATCGCGGGAAACTCTGACGTTACCGAGATCAACGTTCAAGCCGGTGTTTGTATTTCCGCCTCTTGTCGGGTAACCGACTCCTGAAGCCGAGCCTCTACCACCAGCAGAATTTCTGTACCTTGTTACCGATCCCCGTTCCCCTTCATTACCTCGTGGTCTCAAAGCAGTGTACGGGCGGTAGTTGTAAGTGTCCGGCATATAGTTACCCCAGTAGCTGTTGTAATATCCCCATAAACTGTTGGGGTAATAGTAAGACCCGTAATAACCTAACCCCCCGTAGTAATAAGGACTGTATCCATACCCATTATACCAGAAAGGATCGTAGTAATAGCCCAGATTAAAACCATAAGAAGGATAATATCCCCAAAAGAATCTTCTGTAACTTGGGTAACCGTAATCATAATAATAATTATTGTAATTATAATTAGTGTCTTCATATGCCGTGGAGTCTTGTGGCTGATCGCCCTGTGAATACAGATCGTTTTCGTAGCCTTGATTTCCGTAGCCGCCGTCCCTTAAAGCAACTTGTGTATAACAGCCGCCAAGCCATAAAAGCGGAACGACCGCTAAAAATTTAATTAATGTTTTCATGACATCACCTTTCAAGATTCTATAAATCTTATACAAAAATTATACCCTTTTCGGTTTCAAAAGAAAGGTAGAAATAAAGTTATTTGAATGAAAACTATATTTTGTGTGTATAGAAGAGTGAACTAATGTGTTCGATTTGAAATACAAAGAATTAGAAAATACTTTTCACATACTCAACAAAAATGCCTCTATCTGCACTATTGCTGTTGATTCTTTTGTTTTCAAGTAAATCACGGAAGTTAAGGCCTATCGTCAATCCGTCACCAACGGACCACCTTAATCCCATATTTAAATATCCATTGCCTTTCCCAAATGAACTGCCAGTATTATCGTTAGTTCCAAAATCATATTCACCAATCAACGACACTCTGCCTCCAATTGTTTTCTCGAAACCAAAGCGAATATTTATATCTTTGTCTCCATCGTTTCTTTCCAGTGAATAATTAATTACACCGTGAAGACTTAAGTAGCCTAAAAATTCAAAGTTTTTTGCTGTCGACACAAAAAATCCCGGCGATTTTATTTGATAGCGTGCAAGACCTCGGCTGTAACTTCCTTTTCCTTGAGAATCAAAACCGACAGTAATTGCGGGCAACGTTTGACTCTCATCTATTATTCTTCCCCTTACATTAATACCTGGAAGTTTATACCATTCAATATTTCCGGAACCAATTATGTTGCTGCCTCCATAAGAAATTCCAAAACTGAACCCATCGAAAACTCCAACTTCAATTTTTGATACTACCACACCGTTAGGCATAATATCCATAGTTATACCGGTAAAACCTTTCTGAAGGATGCCGGCAGTAGGTAGATCTATTAAATTCCGGTATTCATATTTTGCATTAGAGCCGCTTGTTCCTTGACTGAATAATTGGTAGTTGAAAATGAAAAAAAGTATGAGCGTGAAAAATTTTTTCATTATTGTTCCGTTTCAGAAATCCCTAAAGCAAATTAGAAAGAATTTTTGTTTTATGCAGAAAAAATGAGACTATGTTAATTTTCTTCTTTTCCCGAGCAAGAATTCATCTCTTTTTAAAAGTCGTTCCGGATTTACTGTCTTCAAGTATAATTCCAAGTTTGTTCAAACCATTTCTAATCTGATCTGCAAGAGAGAAATTCTTTTCCTTCTTTAATGTTTCTCTAACTTGTATCAGCAATTTAATCAGATCATCTTCCAACATACCCTCCGGGGTTTTTCTTAAGTCTTCAAAACTAATTATTCCCAACACATTGTCGGCAGTATCTTTCAAGAATTTTTTAGCTTCAACAAAAAATCGGTTTCCAATTTTATCGTTATCAGAAATTATTTTATTTATTGCTTTTACAAAATCAAAAATTACGGCAACCCCCTGCGGTGTATTAAAATCATCATCCATTACTTTTACAAAGTCGTTATAATATTTCTGGAAGTCAAATTCGGGGGTAACACAATCATTGTTCATGACACTTAGAGAATGTTCTATCTTTTCTACGAGATTAATAATTTTTTCCACGCCTCTTTGAGCAGAGTTAAGCAATTCCTCGCTGAAGTTTAGCGGTCCGCCATAATATGTTTGAGAAAAAAATAGCCTTATTGCCTCGGCAGAATATTTCGTAAGAATTTCCCTTGCAGTAAAAAAGTTGCCCGATGATTTAGACATTTTTTCATTTTGAATATTCAGAAAACCAAAGTGTATCCAATAGTTCACAAATTTCTGTTCGAAAGCCGATTCGCTTTGCGCAATCTCGTTTTCATGATGCGGAAAAATTAAATCATTGCCTCCGGCGTGTATATCGATAGTTTTACCTAAAAGTTTTGTGCTCATTGCAGAACATTCGATGTGCCATCCCGGTCTGCCTTTTCCCCACGGACTATCCCAAAAAGGTTCATCTTCTTTCGCCTTTTTCCATAGAGCAAAATCCAAAGGATTTTTTTTCTCTTCATTAATTTCAATTCTGGCACCGGCTTCAAGCTCTTCAATATTTTTACCGCTTAATTTTCCATACCCTTTAAACTTTGACACATCGTAGAAAACATTGCCGTTAACATTGTAAGCTATCCCTTTCTTTTCTAGATCCAAAATTAAGGAGATCATTGTTTCGATATGATTTGTTGCTCTCGGATTAAAAGTTGCGGTGTTCACCTTAAGTTTTTTTAAATCGTCAAAAAAAGCTTGTGAATAGAAAGCAGCAACTTCCGGTGCGGGCTTCTTTTCCAGTAAAGACTTCTTTATAATATTGTCATCAACATCAGTGATGTTCATTGTAAACTTCACTTTGAATCCCCTAAATTCAAGGTACCTGCGAATAATATCTGCCATAATAAACGAGCGGGCATTACCAATGTGAAAATAATCGTACACTGTAGGCCCGCAAACATACATTGTTACAAATTCAGGTTTAATAGGATGAAATTCTTCTTTTCTACGGGAAAGAGTGTTATAAATTTGCATTTGAGCCCGGTAAAATTTAAAGGATTACACTAATTCGAAATTGTTTCGATAGTAAATAAATAAAAAAATTCTTCCTGATAAAAATTTAAATTTTTTGTAAAAAATCTTTTTTAGACTTTGACATCTTGATTAATTTTTTTATTTTCTTATTAGAAATTAGAATAAAAAGCATAAATCTCTTTTTATCTCTATTTCGGATGAATGAGTCGCAAAAAAAATACTATAATCAACGGAGGATCAATATGATTCACAAATTTACCAGTTTATTTTTATTAACAATCCTTCTTTCTCTTTCATACGTTCATGCACAAAACGTTACTATTGGGTTGGATACGTACGGCGTAACACCCTACATGGTTTCATTATCAACTGCCGATATCTATGATTATACTTTTACTGGCTTGCATAATGTTGGTGTTGGAACTAAAGTGTACTTATTAGCATCAATTCGTGGGAAAAAATTTGGAACAGTTACCTACACTATTAGCCAAAAACCACAAGGTTCTAAGTCCACCATCGACGCTACAAAAGATATTAAAAATGATTCCACACAAGTTGCAACGTTCACACCGGATATTCCGGGTACTTACAACATTATAGTATCGGATGGAAATTACACTGCTACAGTAGTAATTAATGCTGCAAAATATTTAGGTTATACAAATACTGTTGTAAATGGAGTCGATACAAAATTAAGCTGCAAGACGTGTCACTCGGGTATTGTAGCCGGTTTTGAAAAAACTCATCATGCAACATTATTTACTAGAGCAATGCGCGCAACCCCTGGTATTAGTGGTCCCACCGACCATTACAGTGCAACATGCATTAAATGTCACACAACGGGTTATGATGCAAATCCAACTGCGAAGAACGATGGATTTGATGATATGACATTTACATATCCTTCAGCAATAACTCCTTTAACATATGATACGTTAGCTGTCAAATTCCCCGATGCAATTAAGAGAGGTAACATTCAATGTGAAAGCTGCCATGGTCCTGCAAGCGGTCATCTTGGTGTAACATCGGACGAAAGAATCAATGCAACATTCTCACCGGATGTTTGTGCTTATTGCCACGAATCCGGAACAAACCATATTATTGCAAGACAATTCAGAGCGGCTTTGCATGCAACCGCAACTTCTTACCCAACAGGATCGGGAAGAGAAGCTTGCGTAAGATGTCATACCGGAAAAGGCTTCGAACAGTTCTCGGATGGAGTTCCAACTACAGATCCGTATTTTGATGCTAAGTATTATCCTATTTCATGCGCAGCTTGTCACGATCCGCATGATGCAACAAATGAATTTCAATTGAGGAAAGCAACAGCTTTTATTCTTGCGCCCGGCGGTACTACTAAGGAGGTTACCAACGCAGGATTGGGTGCTGTTTGTATAAATTGCCATCAGTCTAGAGCAGAAGCTAATGCCGCTTTAGTTGCTACAATTAGCAGCAGATTCGGTCCCCACTATGGTACGCAAGGTGATATTTTAGAATCAAATAATATGCTGGAATTAGGCGGGCAGAAATTAGCTTCGACAAATCATATTGGCGCTACTGTTGATGCGTGCGTAAGATGTCATATGTATAATAACAATCGTATTGATGCAAACAAAAATTTGATACTAAGCGGTGGACATACATTTAGAATGCATACACCTGACGGCGTAGATAACATGGAGGCTTGCGCTCAATGTCATGGTTCAACATTTGGAACCTCGTTTGGCGATGTAAAATTCTTCTTTAACGGCAGGGGTGATCTTGACAACAACGGTGTTGTAGAAGGAATACAAACAGAAGTTAGAGGAATGATTACTAAAGTAATGACGCAACTATCTGCTTCAATACCCGGTGTGGTATTAAGTAGTGAATACGGATTTTACAAAGATGACGGTACATGGTTCGGATTTCCCACACCCACCTCCAAGTGGACTAAGGATCAATTAAGCGCATACTGGAATGCATTCACCGCATTTGAAGATAAAAGCAGCGGTATTCACAATCCGAAATACATTGTTACAGCTCTTAGAGGTGCAATGACACTTTTGAATATTCCGACTTCTGTTCAACAAGATTTCCAGGACACAGTACCAACGAATTATATTGTATATCAAAACTATCCGAATCCATTCAATCCATCAACCAACATCAGATTCGCATTACCGAAAGAGTCCCGTGTTAGGTTAACAGTCTATGACATAACAGGCAGAGAAATTGCAACATTGATTAATGATAATCTAGCAGCCGGTGTTCATACTATTGAATGGAATGCAAGAGATCTAGCTTCCGGAATTTATCTCTACAGAATAGAAGCTGATAATTTTGTAAAAGTTAACAAGATGATCCTACTCAAATAATTCTTTAGCAGATCAACTTTTACTTGGGCCCCCAATTATCGGGGGTCTTTTTTTTGTCGCTTCCAGAAGCGTTCTCTATTTTTGGTATATTTCGTTTGCAAATTTTTGTGAGATGACGATGAGGATAGAGAAAGACCCGTTGGGAGAATTAGAGATACCTGACGATAGCGTTTATGGAATTCATTCATTGAGAAGCACCAACAATTTTATAAAATCCGGAGAAAGAGTTCATCCGTATCTGATCAAAGCATTTTTCCAGGTTAAACTTGCAGCCGCAGAAACCAATTACAAATGCGGTATTCTTCTAAAAGAAAAATTTGAAGCAATACATGAAGCAATTCACAATCTGATCGACGAAACCGCGACTTGCATTCATAGTAATTCGGAAGAAATTTACAAGAAGATAATCGTCGATCCGTACCAAGGCGGCGCAGGAACATCTCTTAACATGAATATCAACGAGGTGATAGCAAATACTGCTTTAAAGATTGCAAATAAAAATTACGGTAATTACTCTTCCATTCATCCGTTAGACGATGTAAACTTAAGCCAATCTACAAACGATACGTTTCCTACTGCATTTCGTATTGCATCTATTTACTTGTTGAGAGAGCTTGCGGATTCTTTTGCTAAGCTTCAGAATTCATTGCAAAAAAAAGAAACAGAATTTAAGAATGTTCTAAAACTTGGAAGAACACAATTTCAAGATGCTGTTCCGATTACGTTAGGACAAGAATTCGGCGCTTACGCTCAAGCGATAGCACGTGACAGGTGGAGAATTTATAATGCAGAAGAAAGATTGAGATCCGTAAACCTCGGCGGAACAGCTGTCGGAAATTCTGTAAGTGCACCAAAAGAGTATGTTCTTAATGTAAACAGCATTCTGAAAAAAATTACAAAACTACCAATTGCAAAGAGCGAAAACCTAATTGATGCAACACAAAACCTGGACGCATTTGTTGAGGTTCATGGTTTAGTTAAAGCCGGCGTTACTTCAATAATCAAATTGTGCAACGATCTGCGTTTTATGTCCAGCGGTCCCAATGGAGGAATCGGTGAGATAAACCTAGCACCTATGCAAGCAGGTTCCAGCATAATGCCCGGCAAAGTAAATCCGGTAATCTTAGAGAATGCAATTCAAATTGGCGAGTTAGTAAAAGCCAATGACATGCTTATCAGCAATTTAATTTCATCGGGTAACCTGGAGTTAAACGCGTTTGTTCCGCTGATTGCCCATGCTTTCCTGAAATCTCTTTCTTACTTAAAAGATTCCAACATTAATCTTGCACAAAATTGTATTGACGGCATTACCGCTAATGCAGAGCGCTGCAGGTTGAATTTGATAAACTCATCTGCCATTGCGGCTTCGTTAATAACAACTTTTGGATATGAAACTGTACAGGACCTTGTAAAGTATGCATACGAGAATGAAATGCCTTTCGTAAAAGCATTGATAAAAAGCAAACTGCTGGATGAACAGGAATTATTTAATATCGTTTCAAAAGATCTGGGAATTGACATTGAGTAAGATTGCACAATCCGAAAGAATTCACATTGCATTTATCGGCAAAAGAAACGTTGGCAAATCTTCATTGATGAATAAATTTATCGGGCAGGATTTATCAATTGTTAGCGACATTCCCGGTACAACAACCGATCCGGTTAGAAAATCGATGGAACTTCTGCCCTTTGGTCCTGTCGTGTTAATTGACACCGCCGGCATCGATGACACCGGCGAGCTTGGCGAAAAACGTATTACCAAAACTATCAAAACAATTTCCGAAATTAATTTCGCAATTGTAATTCTGGATTCCCAATCTCCGATATCGGACAACGAGAGAAACTTACTTGACCAGCTCAAGAAATTAGAACTTCCATTCTTAATTGTAATAAACAAAAGCGATCAGGGAATAAACTACGAACTCATTGAAGAGTTAGGGAAAGCCGGAATGAAATTCCATGCGGTATCGTGCAAAACCGGCGAAGGAATTTATGAGCTCAAAGAAAAAGTTGCCACGTTTTTACCAACCGAAGAAGAACGCCTGTTAGTTGGTGATTTAATAAAGCAGCACGATGTAGTAGTTCTTGTTGTTCCCATCGATTTAGGCACTCCGAAGGGACGACTGATTTTGCCCCAGGTACAAACAATCCGTGAATCGCTTGATGAAGATGCAATTGTTGTAGTGACGAAAGATAAAGAGTTAAGAGCAGCGCTGGGTAAGTTAAGTCAGCCGCCAAAATTAGTTGTTACCGACAGCCAGGCAATTATGCGAGTAAGCGCGGATGTTCCGGATGATATTCTTCTTACAACATTTTCAATATTGATGGCGCGTTATAAAGGCGACCTTGCAGAATATGTCCGGGGCATCAACCGAATTGAAAAATTAAAACATGGCGACAAAGTATTAATTGCCGAAGCCTGTTCTCATCATGAGCAGGAAGATGATATCGGCAAAGTTAAAATTCCGCGATGGTTAAGACTGCACACAAAAAAGAATCTAGAAATAGAAATCAAAAACGGGCAAGACTTTCCCGAGAATCTTTCTGAATACAAACTAATTATTCATTGCGGTGGATGTATGCTGACGCGACGAATGATGAAGATGAGAATCAAGCAAGCCAAAATTGCCAATGTTCCAATAGTGAATTACGGCTTGGCAATTTCGTATATGCACGGAGCTATCCCGCGCGTGTTGATGCCGTTTAACGAAGCTATTGCTGCATGGCAATCGTCGAATGAAAACTGATTTCAGTCTTGCCCGGATCAATTAACAATTCATACCGGATGATTTTGAGTATTCTATCGTTTCCTTTATACCCTCTTTATAAGAAACCGGTTTATAGTTGAAAGAGTTTTCGAACTTTGTCGAATCGAAATAATAATCAAACTCATTTTGATAAAGCATCTCATAAAGTTCATAAATTGTTCTGTCAAACAATCCGCCGGCCTTGATCATCCATTTCTTCAATACAAAGTAGTTTGGTTTTACTCCAAGTTCACGTGCAGCAATTTCAATAAATGTTTTTCCATCTAAGCCGGGGTTACAAGTTGGCATGTGCCAAACTTGATTAAAAGCTTTGTTATTGTTTGCAAGCAGGTAAAGTGCTCTGCTGCAATCAAGCGTGTATGTATAAGAATGGGGAATGGTTGCATCAGCCAACCATTTTGCACTTTTACCTTTCATCAGATTAGCTATCACAAGAATAAAAGGAACGCTAGTTTTGGTTGCGTAGGGTCCGTAAAAATCTGCAGCTCTTGCTATTATTGCATTTAAGTTTCCGCTCTTGTATTCCTGCTCTAATTGTAAAGCTATCTTCGCCCGGAGTTCTCCTTTCTTAGAGCAAGGATTGTACGGAGTAGTTTCGGTCATTTTGCCATTTACTTTACCATACATATAAACATTATCAAAAAAAATTAATTTTGCGCCCGAAAATTTACAAGCGTTAATTGTGTTCTGCATTATTACATGCCACTTCTCTTTCCATACATTATAATTGTAAGGGATGCCTGCAAGCAGATAAACTACACCCGAACCTTTCACCGCGCTAAGTGTATCTTCATAAGAGGTAAGATCACCCTTGATAGACTCAACACCTTTGGTTTGAAAACCGCTTCTTGAAAACAACCGAACATTTTGACCATTCTTCAATAATTCATTTGAGAGCGGTGTACCGATAGCACCCCCTGCACCTAAAATTGTCTGTATCATTTTTCACCTCTGATTGTTTGAAATGATTAAGAGTTGATTCTTAGTTTATTGAGCAACACTAAAAAATCTTCCGGAGGTTCCGAATCCAAAAGGATTTTCTTTTCAGTGTGAGGATGAATGAACCCCAGCGTTTTGGCGTGAAGTGCTTGACGCGGCATGATCTCCAGCAAATTCTCTACGCGGGCTTTTATCTTTGGTAATTGCGAACCATACGCGATCACCCTTCCACCGTAAGCCGGATCGCCGAAGACCGGATGTTTTATATAGGACATGTGAACGCGTATCTGATGAGTTCGTCCGGTCTTCAAATGTAATTTGACCAACGATGCAAACTCAAACTCTTCAATCACTTCGTAAAAAGTGTGGGCATGTTTTCCTTCAGTCGGACTGACAGTAAATATTTTTCTATCTTTTGTGCTTCTGCCAATGTTTCCGATCACTTCGCCCTTTTTCTTTTTGAACAGACCCCAGCAGACAGCCAAATATTCTCTTTCAACAGTATGTTCTGAAAACTGTTTTGCGAGACGTGCATGGGTCCATTCGTCTTTTGCAATCAGTAAAAGTCCGCTCGTGTCTTTATCGATACGATGAACAATTCCGGGTCTACCCGGCTCTTTGCTTAACTTGCTGAGTTTTTGAGTGTAGTGAAGCAAAGCATTTACTAGAGTGCCGCTGTAATTTCCCAGTGAAGGATGCGCGACCATTCCGGCAGGTTTATTCACAACAAGGAGGTAATCATCTTCATAAACAATATCCAGAGGAATATCTTCGGCTTCAGTTTCTTCAGGGCGCGGTAATGTAGGTATCGTCAATTCAATTAAATCGAAAGGACAGACGATGTAGTTTGCTTTTACGATTTTTCTGTTAACCGTAACGCAATTGGATCTAATAAGTTTCTGGATACGTGAACGTGTGGCATTTTCGACGGTATTGGCTAAGAAAACATCAATGCGTTCTTTCTTCTTTCCTTCCGGTATTTCAATCTTTATTCTTTTCTCTGTTACTATCTTGGGCATCTGTTAAACTTTGTTTTGATGTTTCCAGCATCCCGCCAGAAGCAATTTCTTTTTCATTTAGAGGATCTGCAACCCGAACCGATACTGCGTTTGCTGCAGCCACCGTTTCAGCCTGCGGCATATGAAACAGAATCAAAAGAATGACACCTATTGTAACACAAGAATCCGCAATATTAAAAATCGGGAATCGGTCAAAAGCTCTCCCGAAAATTGTGAAATCAAAAAAATCAAAGTTGAAAAAATCGACAACCTTGCCATAGAACACTGGCGCATATCCGTAGAATACGCCGTAGAACATTCTGTCGATTAAATTGCCAATTGCACCGCCTAGAATAAGTGCTAGCGAAAATCTTACAATTAATTTCTGATGACGTGACTTCCATAAATAATAAAAGATACCTATGCTTGCCAGCAAAGAAAAAATTGAGAGGAGTAGTTTGGAAGCATTATTCACATCTATACCGAAAGCTATGCCGGGATTTTCTACAAACGTTATCTTCAAAAACTCACCGATAACATCTATGCTTTGCCCGTACTGCATACCTTCTATTTTCAGATTAAGAAAAGGAATCGTTCCCCCTTTTACTAAAAATTTTGTTGCCTGATCGGTTATAACAACAAACAAAGTTATGAGTAGTACTCTCAAGATAATTCTCGCTCTAATAAGAAATAAATTATGTGGATTTCATTTTTTGTTTTACCTGCAAACAATGCTGTGTGTGAGGAACTGCAGCAAGTCTATCTTTCGGAACCAACGGACATGTGGGGCACAAGTACTGCGGTTCGTCTATACATTCAATACAAATGCCGTAGGTACCGTTGTCGATTCTTTGAAGAGCATCGTCGAGATAACCCAAAAATTTATTTTCACGTTGAGCCCACAAATAAAGTTTTTCGCGCTCCATTGCATCCGTTCCCTGTTCTGCCATGTGAAGCGAGTAAGGAGAGCTTTCATTGACGTACTGGCCGGTTGTGGGGTCCATCATTTGTTCTTTCAGAACTTGAAGCTGTTCGATAATTTCATTTCTCTTATCGAGAATTATTTTTTTGAACTCATCAAGGTCTTTTCTGGAATAACCCTGGATTTTCTTTACTTTCTTTGTAGGAGAAATTACCTCAACATGTTTTCGTGCTCTGGAGAACTTACGAACCTTACTGCTTTTCTTTGCAGATAATTTTGGTCTAGCAATTTTTTTCTTCATTGCCTTTTTCGGTTTGCTCGCCGCCTTCTTTACCTTTTTTGATTTGACGGCGGTTCTTTTCACAACCTTTCCATTTGTTTTTTTTGCCATATGATACCTCCCTGTTAACTATTTAATTCTTTGATTTTGCAATAACAATTGAACAATCGTAATCGCCAATTTTCCAATCTTGCTTAAACCCGTCAAGTTTAAGATCATCTTTCAATTTATCCGCCAGAACTTCATTGGAAATATAATCAGAAAACTGTTCAAGGTAACCGGTTAATTTCCGGTCCGATGAGAAAGAGACAAGAATTCTATCCACCACATCAAAACCGGCATCTTTGCGCATGTTCTGAATTCTATTGACAAATTCGCGCGCATACCCTTCGGCAATTAATTCCTCCGTCAATTCAGTGTCGATGGCAACGGTAATGCTTTCCTCACTTTCAACAATCCACCCTTCAATTTCATGGTTAACTATCTCAACATCTTCGCGGTAAATTTTTACAGGCTTACCGTCAATCGAAAGTTCCAGCTCGCCGGATTTTTCAATCTCCGCAATTTGGTTTTTATCCATCTCTTTAATAGCGTTCGTGAGCGGCTTAACCAACTTTCCGTATTTCGGTCCCACTACTTTGAAATTCGGTTTTGCCGTTTTATTCACAATTGAAGAATCATCTTCCAGAATTACCAACTCTTTAATATTCACTTCTTCCAGAATTAGATTCCGCATTTTTTCGAGCGCATCTTTTTCAGATTTGTTGATTGCAACCATAATTTTAAGAAGCGGCTGGCGAACCTTGAGATTGTTTTTAGCGCGGATGGAACGGGTCAAATAAACAACCCGCTGAGCTACGTCCATCTTAACTTCAAGCTCCGGCTCGGAATAAGTTGCCGCCGGAAAATCTGCAAGATGAACCGATTCAAATTTTTCTTTCTTCGTAACCGAGTTTAGGTTTTGATACAACTCCTCGGCAACGAACGGTGCAAAAGGAGAAGACAGCTTTACAACTGTAGCCAGGCATTCATACAACGTTTGATACGCAGAAAGTTTGTTTTTATTTATTCCGGATTTCTCAGCGAGAGTTCTCGCCGACCAAAAACGCCTTCTGCTGCGCCGCACATACCAGTTGGAAAGCTGATCTATTGTGAAACCCGAAACCTGACGTGCAGCTTTTGTAACATCGTAATTTTCCATTAGTCCATCGTATTCTTCAACAAGTGAATTCAATTTCGAAATTATCCAGCGGTCTATCTCCGGTCTTTCATTATACGGTACAGGTTTTTCAGAAAAATTAAACTTATCGATGTTAGCATAAAGAGCAAAAAAATTATAAGTATTAATTAATGTCCCGAAAAATTTTCTTTGAACCTCTGCAATTCCTTCTTCATCGAACAATGTAGGTTTCCATGGCGGACTCGTTGTTACCAGGTACCAGCGTGTAGCATCGGCACCGTACTTATCAAAAAGCTGGAACGGATCTACGGTGTTGCCGCGCGATTTAGACATTTTTTGTCCGTTCTTGTCAAGAATCAGTTCGTTAACTATTAAATTTTTATATGCCACGCTGTCAAACAGCATTGTTCCAATTGCATGCAAAGTGTAAAACCATCCGCGTGTTTGATCGATGCCTTCGCAAATAAAATCGCTCGGGTAATTTTCTTCAAACTGAGTTCGATTCTCGAATGGATAGTGAAACTGAGCAAAAGGCATTGCACCGCTATCGAACCAGACATCTATCAGTTCGGGTGTACGTTTATAAATCTTTCCGTTCCGTTCAAACTTTACTTCATCAACAAATGGTTTATGAAGATCGATTTCAGCAGCAGGTAAACTCTTCACAGAAATTTTCTTGCCTTCTCTCTCTACAAATCCTTCTTTCAATTCTTCCATTGAACCAACTACAAGCATCCCGCCATCATCGTTTAGCCAGATTGGAAGCGGTGTTCCCCAGTATCTATCGCGCGAAAGTGACCAATCTTTATTTTCTTCCAGCCAGTTTCCGAAACGACCGGAACCAACTTCAGGCGGATACCAGTTAATGGTATTATTCAGTTCGATCATACGTTTTGCAACATCTGTCGTACGGATGTACCAGCTGTCGCGTGCGTAATAAATCAAAGGATTATCGCAGCGCCAGCAGTGCGGGTAAGAGTGAGTATAATCATTACCGGCTTTGTAAATCAATCCGCGCTCTTTTAAGTTCCTGATAACATCCGGGTCAACGCCTTTTTCTTCGTGAGTGTCAAACTGGATTGTCTTTACAAGTCTTCCGGCAAAATCTTTAACTTCATCGGTAAATCTTCCGTTCTTAGTAACGGGCTGAAGAAAAGGCAGATTAAATTTTTTTGAAACTTCATAGTCGTCCGCTCCGAATGCCGGTGCAATATGAACTACGCCAGAACCATCCTCGGTGCTAACAAAATCTCCGGAAATTATATACCAGGCTTTTTTATCAACAGGTATATATGAATAAAGAGGTTCGTATTCTCTATCCAGTAAAGCTAAACCTTTCAACTTTTCCATCAATTCATATTCTTCTTTGATAACAGAAAGTCTTGCTTCGGCAAGATACATTACACCATGTTTTTCTGTTTTGATTTTCACATAATCGATGCTGGATCCTACTGCAAGTGCAACGTTGGAAATCAATGTCCAGGGAGTCGTCGTCCATACAAGGACAGACGCGTCTTCATCTTTAAGTTTGAACTTGACATAAACGTTCGGGTCTTGAACTTCGTTGTAACCCAATGCAAGTTCGTGAGACGAAAGAGGAGTTTCGCAGTGAGGACATTGTGGAACAATTTTAAATCCTTTGTAGATTAGCCCTTTCTTGAAATATTCCGACAGCGCCCACCAGACGGATTCGATGTATTCGTTAGTGCAAGTAATATAAGGATCGTCGAGGTTGATCCAGTAACCCATGCGTTCGGTTAAAGTGCGCCATCCTTCTTTCATTTCGATATGATGATAAACCAGCTCCTTAGCTTTCTTGTTGAAAGCAGCAACGCCATATTTCTCAATATCGGATTTTTGCGTGAAGTCTAATTCTTTTTCGAGTGCAATTTCTATCGGAAGCCCGTGTGTATCCCACCCGGCTTTACGGTGAACTTGATAACCTTTCATTGTTTTGTAACGGCAAACTAAATCTTTCAATGCTCTTGCCATAACGTGATGAATACCTGGGCGACCGTTTACAGTAGGGGGTCCTTCATAAAACGTAAACGGTTTCGATTTCGGACGTAAAGAAACACTCTTTTCAAATATCTGATGTTCGCTCCAAAATTTCAGTATCGATTCTTCGATCTTTGGATAACTTATTTTTTCGTCAAACTGCTTGAACATTTTTCTCTCTGCAAATGAAATTTTTTATATGAATTGAAATAAATAATTTTTCTCATGCTCTCGCTCGGCTCGACTGAGCTCGCCGTAGTCTTATTCTTCTTCCGCTTCGTAATTCTTAATTAATTCTCTTTCGGCAGTTATGAATTCTTTCAACCGTCTTTCGATTTGATTTTTCCTTTCGAGCATATCGTCGGCACGTTTTTGGGATTCAAACAAAAGTTTTTCTGCTTTCAGTTTTGCGTCCTCAATAATTATCTGCGCTTCCCTTTGTGCGTTTGCAAATTCCTTGCTGCCGTCATCCGGCTGAACCTTACTTTGCGCAAGACTTTTCTGCAAAATGATAAGTTCTGAAACTGCCATGCCAAAAAATGCCATAGCGCCAAGCGTAATGTTTCTTAGTATGTAAAGAATCATATTCTCAACGAGCAGAGCGCTCAGCCCGAAGTACTCGCTAAACACCGAGACCAAAAGAACGCTGATAAACGCAGAAGCGACGATAACTGCAAACACAACTTTGCCGCCGTGGTTGTAAGTAAGCGTTTTATTAATCAGCCAGCCGCATGCAAATGCAAACACCGAAAGAACAAACCAGACGGAAAAATTTTGATACCCGGCTTTAAAGACATCGGTGCTTAAAAAGTTAGACGCAAAAATAATGACGGCAAGGAGTCCGGGTGTTAGATAGTAAATTTTTTTTCTTTCAATCACAGTTTCTTTATTACCTCTTTCATTATTAATGTCATTTTAGGTTCGGCTTCCATTGCAGTAGCAATAATTTCTTCAACCTTAGCGGGTTTCAGCGAATCCGGGAAACATTCGTCTGTCACAATGCTGATTCCGAGGACTTTCATTCCCATGTGGTTGGCAACAATATTCTCCGGAATTGTTGACATTCCGACAACATCGGCGCCTGTTGCCCGCAAGAATCTGTACTCGGCTCTTGTCTCGAGATTTGGACCGGGTACCGCGATATAAACACCTTTTTGAACTTTGATTTTATTTTCGAGTGCAACTTCTTCTGCAAGTTTAATCAATTCTAAACTATAAGGTTCGCTCATATCCGGAAAACGCGGTCCAAGTTCATCTTCATTTTTCCCGATAAGAGGATTATCGCCGAGCAGGTTTATGTGGTCGAGCATCAACATTGCATCTCCCCGCCTGTAAACCGGGTTCATACCGCCACATGCGTTGGATACAAGCAAAGTTTTAACTCCTAAAAATTTCATTACACGTACCGGATAAGTGATTTGCTGCATCGAGTATCCTTCGTAGTAGTGGAACCTGCCTTGCATGGCAACAACATTTTTACCGTTAACTTTTCCAAAGATCAGTCTTCCGTGATGAGATTCAACAGTCGACAACGGGAAGTGGGGTAAATCGGCATAATCAATTTCATGTTCGATGGAAATTTCTTTTACCAAACCGCCGAGACCTGTGCCTAAAATAATTCCAATTTCATAATTGATACTTGTTTTCTTTCTTATAACCGCAAGGGTTTCATTAATCATTTCTAAAAGCATACTCATAAAAGTTTCTCCAGTATATCGTCAATATTTATTTCACTTTGTTCTTCTTTATTCTCAAATTCCTTCGGCATCTCTTTTTTTCTCTGTTGAGTGTCGATTGTCTGAATATCAAGTTCAAGCATGTTAGATTGTGTTTCTATCAAAGCTTTGATTCTAGCAATTAACAATTTTCTTTCTTCTCTAAGTTGAAGTACCGAATTACGTATCTGGTTAGCATTCTCTTTTGCTTTCTCTATAGCTTGCGCAGCTTTAAGTTCGGCTTCCTTGAGCATCAATGCAGTCTGCTTCCTGGTAGAATCAACAACTTTGGTAGTAGATTCGGTTGCACTCAAAAGCGCTTGCTGAAGATTTTTCTCGATCCGTTTATATTCCTTTAGCTGTTCCTCTAGCTGTTTAATATCGGCTTTAAATTTATCATTCTCAAATTGAGTTTTTTCAAACTCATCCGACAACTTTTCTAGATAGGCACGAACTTCATCACGATCGTAGCCGCGGACAGTCCGATTGAATTCCTGGTTCTTAATTCCAAACGGAGTGAACTTCATCTCTATCCAACTTCCTTAATATTTAGTAAGACCTTAAGCAAGGTTAATGCAATAACCCACTCATTAAATTACAATCTACAAATAATATTCAAAACTCAAATTTCAATCAAAATGGATCTGGAAATTGTTGATTCAGTATTGTTTGAACTTGAATCTTGCTTTTGGAACATTTATATCCGTTCACCAAATATTGCAGTACCAATTCTCAGCATCGTCGCTCCTTCTTCAATTGCAATTTCAAAGTCGTTTGTCATTCCCATCGATAACTCTTTAATGTCGAATCCAGAATTGTACAAAAATTCTTTTAACTCTCTTAATCTAACAAAACATTTTCTAATAATTTCAGAATTATCGGTATACGGCGCCATAGTCATCAACCCAATTAGTTTGATGTTCGAACTTCGGTAACAGTAATCCGATAATTCCAAAATTTCCTTTTCGGAGCAAAGCCCAAACTTTGTTGCCTCTGCCGATGTTTTAATTTCTAAAAGAACATTTTGCTTCTTGTTGATCTGCATGGCTCTACGATTAATTTCATCGGCAAGTTTAGTCGAATCGACAGAATGAATATAATCCGCATGACGGATGACGTATTTCACTTTGTTTGTCTGAAGATGTCCGATGAAATGCCAGTGAAAGTCACCGGAAATCATTTCCACCTTTTCTTTAAACTCCCGGGCTTTATTCTCACCAAAATCTTTTAACCCTGCAGTTAAAGCATCCTTTATAATTTCAACCGATTGCGTTTTACTGACAGCAATCAGTTTTATTTCGGAACGTTTTCTTCCGCATTTAACACATGATTCTGCAATCTTGTCTTCAACTTTTGTCAGATTTTCTAAAATCATCGCTCAAAAATAAGGGTGAAAATGTATCCGTTTGAGTTATTAAAGTCAACGAATTACTTTTCAAATATAGTGAAAAAAGGAATTTGCTTCGAAACAAGTTACCCGGCAAAAAGTTCTTGCAGAGTAAAGTTGGACTGACCAATTATTTATTCCATGGGCATCTTTCCTATGAGCTACTCGATGGACTATTATCATATTTTCTTCATAAACCACTTCATAAATGATTCTATAATCTCCTATTCTTATTCTATAACCTTCTCTATTCTGCAGCTTCTTAGAATTTTTAGGAAATTGGCTACTTGACAATTTTTTTAGATTGAGAAAATTTTTATTCAGGACAGGATTTGGTAAAAGAGATAATTCCCATTCTAACTTCTTAGGGAGTTAAACTATGAAAGGCATTTTATGCTTTGGCATAAGGAACAAACATTGCAACAACATTTGTAAATACATTTTAGTTGCTGGTGTTACGCAAAGTTTGGGCTTAACAAACCTTACGTAACACCAGTTACTAACTACAGCCGGTTGTAGCGCCGCATGTTGTACACTTCAGACATGTTCCGTTACGAACCATTGTCATACTCTGGCATTCGGGGCAGATATCTCCTGTATATCCGCGCTCGCGTGCTTTCATAACATTCTGGTGCAATGTTATTGCAATTGCTTTCGGTTCAGCTTGTTCATCCGACAATTTTTCAACCAGGTTTCTATGGTTATCCAATTCGATCATTTTTTCGCTGACAATTTCTTCGCTTTCGAAATCCGGCTCGGCAACCGAATGATGATCCCCTTTCTTAACCAGCTCGCTTTCTTCTACATGTGCAAGATCATTTCTTCCAAGGTAAGTTACTGCAAGTTCGCGGAAGATGTAATCGATAACCGAGGTTGCCATTTTAATACGATTATGACCTGTAAGAACACCACTTGGTTCGAAACGCGTGAAGACAAACGCATCAACAAATTCTTCCAAAGGAACGCCATGCTGTAATCCGAGTGAAATAGAAATAGCAAAACAGTTGAGCAAACTTCTGAACGCGGCGCCTTCTTTATGCATATCTATGAATACTTCGCCTAACTGACCGTTCTCATACTCACCGGTTCGAATATAAACCGTTTGACCGTTGATCTTTACTTTTTGGGTGTAACCGGTTCTTCTGTCAGGTAGTCTTCTTCTTTTTGCGATATAACGGTGAATAATTCTTTCGGCAATTTTGATAATGTCGTTTTCTTCTTTCTTCTCAATCAACTCTTCAATTTCTTCTTCGGTCATGGTGTTAAGAGGTTGGGAAAGTTTTGATCCATCCCTGTAAAGTGCATTTGCCTTGCATCCTAATTTCCACGATTGGAGGTAGGCATATTTGATATCGTCTATACTAGCGTTGTTGGGTAAGTTTATGGTTTTCGAAATTGCACCGGAGATAAACGGCTGCGCTGCAGCCATCATGTAAATATGCGCATCGGGCTTAATGAAGCGGGTTCCTTTCTTACCGCATTTGTTAGCGCAATCAAAAACAGGGTAGTGTTCGTGTTTAAGGAATGGCGCACCTTCGATTGTCATAGTGCCGCATACGTAATCATTTGCAGAAGAGATTTCTTCTTTAGTAAATCCTAATTCTGTGAGTAAGTCAAAATTGAAATCGTTAATCTGTTCATCTGTAAAATTAAGATTGTGCTTTAAGAATCTTTCTCCCAGAGTAAATTTGTTGAAAGCAAAGCTCAGCTCAAAAACGGAAGGAAGAATTGATTCCAGCTTGTTTAATGCTTCATCTGTGAATCCCCGCGCACGCAACGACTCGTGATTAACGTAAGGACAACCTACAAGTGTTCCGGCACCTTTTGCGTATTTCACAATCTCATTGATTTGATCCTGATTGTATCCTAACTTTTTCAATGCCGGAGGAATGGATTGATTAATTATTTTGAAGTAACCGCCACCCGCAAGTTTTTTAAATTTAACCAATGCAAAGTCGGGTTCAATTCCTGTTGTGTCGCAATCCATCACAAGTCCAATAGTTCCTGTAGGCGCAATTACAGTAACCTGAGCATTTTTAAAACCAAACTGTTCGCCTAATTCCAAAGCGAGATCGGCATCTTTCTTAGCTGCTTTTAACAAATCTGAAGGACAGAATTCAGGATTAATTCCTACGGGTAAGATTGAAAGCCCTTCATATTCTTCCTTAGGTACATTGTAAGCTGCTCTACGGTGATTTCGAACAACTCTCAGCATGCTTTCAGCATTCTCTTTGTATTTCGGGAAAGCTCCAAGTTCTTTTGCCATTTCTGCCGAGGTTGCATACGATCTCATATGCATTATTGCCGTAATAGCGCCGCAAATTGCAAACGCTTCTTTGCTGTCGTAAGAAATTCCCTGCTGCATCAGCAAAGAGCCAAGATTTGCATAACCCAACCCGAGCGTTCTATACTCATAACTTTTCTGAGCAATTGCTTTGCTTGGATATTGCGCCATCAGCACGCTTATTTCGAGAACTATCGTCCACAACCTTGTTGCGTGCCGAAAAGCTTCAACATCAAATGTTTCCTTTTCATCGCTGTAAAATCGAACAAGATTCAACGACGCAAGATTACATGCTGTGTCGTCCAGGAACATGTATTCACTGCATGGATTGGAAGCGCGAATTCGCCCGCTGGCTGGACAAGTATGCCATTCGTTAATTGTAGTGTCAAACTGCAAACCCGGGTCTGCACTTGCCCATGCAGCGTAACCAATATCATCCCAAAGATTTTTTGCAGGCAAAGTTTTATAAGGTTTCGGTGCTCTATTATCTTTTTCCGCCTTTTTCTTTTCTACACGCCAGTATAAATTCCAATTGTCATCATTCAACACCGCCTGCATAAATTCGTTTGTCACTCTAACGGAATTGTTGGAATTTTGTCCGGCAACTGTTGTGTATGCTTCGGAATTCCAGTCGGTATTGTAAGTTGGAATTTCAATTGACCTGAAACCAAGTTTGGCAAGTTTGATAACTCTATCAACATAATTTTCCGGAACATTTACTTTACGAGCCTCAATAATAGCTTTTCGCAAGCGCAAATTTGTTTTTTTGTTGAACCGGTCATTTTCCGGGTGTTCATCATAACATGCTTTGATAATATTGTTAAGATGTTGACTTAAAATTTTTGAACCGGTAACAAGCGCAGCAACTTTTTGTTCTTCAATCACTTTCCAATTTATAAAATCATCTATATCTGGATGATTGATATCGAGCGTTACCATTTTTGCCGCACGGCGTGTTGTTCCACCCGATTTAATTGCACCGGCAGCCCGGTCGCCTATTTTCAGGAATGACATCAAGCCGGATGATTTACCACCGCCGCTCAATGGTTCGTTGATACCGCGGATATCCGAAAAATTTGTTCCGGTTCCAGAGCCATATTTAAAAAGACGGGCTTCGCGAACCCATAAATCCATTATGCCGCCTTCATTAACAAGATCATCACTTATCGATTGTATGAAACACGCGTGGGGTTGCGGATGAGTATATGCATCTTCGGAAAAAGTTAGTTGTCCGGTTTGATAATCTACATAGTAGTGACCTTGGGCAGGTCCGTTAATTCCGTATGCCCAGTTTAATCCGGTGTTAAACCATTGCGGAGAATTCGGAGCTGCAAACTGATTTGCCAGCATGTAGAGATGTTCGTCATAAAATGCTTTTGCATCTTCTTCGGAATCGAAATACTTAGCTTTCCATCCCCAATAAGTCCAGGTGCCAGCAAGACGATGAAAAACCTGCCGTGCATCTGTTTCAGATCCAAATCTATCTTTCTCCGGAAGTTCTTCTAAAGTCTTTGTGTCTGCAACTGAAGGTTGCAACCATTTCGGAATTCCCTCTTCTTTATTTTTTCGAAGAAGTTTAGGTACGCCGGCTTTGCGAAAATATTTTTGTGCAAGAACATCCGTTGCTACTTGAGACCAATCCTTGGGTACTACAACATCTTCCATCCTAAACACAATTGAGCCGTCGGGATTTTTGATTTCCGATACTTTCTTAACAAACTCGATGGACTCAAACGGATCCTTACCGGCTGTTGTAAACAGACGATTTATCTTCATCTATATCTCCAATCTTTGTTAATGTTGTTGAAAAACTTTCTATGAATAAAAAAATGATATCTTTCATTTTTTTTGAGGAACGGGGTTTATATTTTTCGAAGCCAAAAACAACTTAACTAAAAATATTTTCTTAAGCAATCAGTTGAATGCTTCATCAAAAAATTATGCAATCGTTTAACGGAATTCAAAACTAATATACTGAATAATTGTATCAAGAAAATATTGTTTTTTTATTTAATTTTATTACAAGAATTTAAATCACATTTTGAAGAGGAATTAATGAATATTGAACGTTCTGCAGGAGTTTTGCTTCACCCCACTTCTTTACCGGGAAAATTCGGAATCGGAGACCTAGGATCCAGCGCTTATCGCTTTATCGATTGGCTCAGCGAAGCCGGTCAAACTCTATGGCAGGTATTTCCTCTCGGTCCAACAGGATACGGCGATTCACCATATCAATGTTTTTCTGCTTTTGCAGGAAATCCGCTTCTTATAAGTCCCGAAGAACTGCTAAAGGATGGTTTGCTTTCTGAAAAAGATCTTCACGATATACCACATTGGAATCTTCATCACATAGATTTTGGCCCGGTAATCAAATATAAACACGAGTTGCTTCACAAAGCATTCAGACATTTCAAAAAGATGGATAGAGATATAGAGAAAGAATGCGGCGAGTTTTGCGAATCGAACAAGTATTGGTTAGATGATTACTCTCTATTTATGGCGGCAAAACAGCATCACAGTGGTGTACAATGGACCGGGTGGGACCCTGCGATAGCATTCAGAAAAAAAATTCCAGATTGGAAGAAAAAACTAAAAGATGAAATTGAGTTCCAAAAATTTCTTCAATTCATTTTTGACAAACAGTGGACAGGCGTTTGCCAATATGCTCACAGCAAAAAAATAAAAATCATAGGTGACCTCCCGATCTTCATAGCTTACGATAGCGCAGACCTTTGGGCTAACAAAGAACAATTTACCGTTCGTGAAGACGGATCGCTTGAATTTGTTGCCGGCGTTCCACCGGATTATTTTAGCGCTACGGGACAACTTTGGGGAAACCCTCTCTACAAATGGAAAGTAATGGAAAAAGACAATTTCAGTTGGTGGCAAAGAAGAATTTCCAAGTTATTAGAAATGGTAGATATTATTAGGATAGATCACTTCAGAGGATTCGATGCATATTGGGAAATCCCAGGCGACGCCGAAACAGCTATCAACGGCCGCTGGGTAAAAGCGCCCGGGGAAAAATTATTTAATTCGATTAAAAAATCTTTAGGAGAACTGCCGATAATTGCCGAGGACTTAGGGGTCATCACAGATTCAGTTGTTGAACTACGTGATAAATTCAATTTTCCAGGAATAAAAATTCTTCAGTTCGGATTAGGAGTTGACGGCGACAAAAAATTCCTGCCGCATAATCATGTAAAAAATTGTGTTGTACATACCGGATCGCACGACAATGAAACAACACGCGGCTTCCTTGAATCGGAACGAAAAAAGAATTCCGGTATTTACGAATGGACTCAAAAATATTTTAATTATTATGGCGATAATATGACTTATGAGTTGATACGTGCTGCTTACGGTTCTGTTGCAAGCATTGTCGTTATACCAATGCAGGATATTTTGAATCTCGGTAACGAAGCCAGAATGAATTTGCCGGGTTCATCCAGTGGAAATTGGAATTGGCGATTCACATGGCACCAGTTGAATAGTGAGCTTACTAAACATTACAAAGAAATGACAATTATGTTTGAACGCCCCCCTTTGAAGAAAATTGAAAATGCAAAGATAGAAGTTGCCGAAGAATAGTTTTGATGGTGCTGTCTCAAAAATAATTTTACAAACTCATCTTACGCAAGGTTTGATCTACAATGAAAAAATATAACTGTAAAAATTCGTCTGTTAAGCCAAGTATTGCGTAGCATCAGTTACAAAATAAAAATAATAATCTATGAAAATCCGATTGCTGTCAGGCGGGTTCATTTTAATCAGCGCTGCCTGCGGGCTATTTTAAATAAAAAAGTATTTGTGAGGATAGCACCACCTCAACATTATTTTGCCAGCTCTTTTTCTATTGCTTTGGTTAACTCATCGTTCTCGGGCGTAACTTTGCTTCTGAATCTTGCTACAATATTTCCGTTTCTATCAATCAAAAATTTTTCGAAATTCCATTTAACGTCTCCTCCTTCGGTTACCGTATTGTTTGTTAGCCTTGCATAGAGCGGGGATTTTTCATCACCCAGAACTTTTATTTTATCGAATAGCTTGAATGTTACAGAATATTTTGAACTACAAAATTCTTTTATTTCCTGGTTGGTACCCGGCTCTTGCTGTCCGAAGTCGTTGCACGGAAAAGCAAGAATTTCAAATCCTTTATCTTTATATTTTTTATAAACCGCTTCTAAACCCTTATACTGCGGTGTAAAGCCGCATTTACTGGCAACGTTCACTATCAACAAAACCTTTCCTTTGTAATCGGAAAGCTTAACATCTTTCCCGTCTATATCTTTCACTACTATATCGTTTATATTGTCGCTCATTTTATTCCTTTCAAAATTTCTCGCAAAGTTTGTTAAGCTGAGTGTAATTAAAAACAAAAAAGTTAGAGTTGAAAAAATTTTAATTCTTTTCATGGCTTGCCTTTCTTTTATCTAGCAGGTAAAACAGAACTGAAAGAGAATAAGTTCTAAAGACCTCTGAAAAATTTTTTTATCATTACGACAAGCCGGGTGTACTTGCGTCTGCGTTAGATGTTTTGAAAGAAGACAACATTAATATTGAGGAGGTTGAGAATATTATTCAACGGAATTGGCTGCAAACTGCACAATAAAATTAAAAGCTCCGGCTGCTTCTGCTATGCTGAACAAGATAAGAACAAATCCAAATGTTCTTTCCTTTTCACACGTTCAGGTTTGAAGTAAGGGCGAAGCTACTTCGCCCTTACTTTAGAACTATCTTAATAACAACATTTTCTTTGTGATTGAATTATTTTCAGTTGTAAGATTATAAAAATATACTCCGCTTGGTAGCGCAGTTGCATTAAACTCAACTTCGTACTTACCCGATTCATAAACTCCGTCTGCAAGAATTTGAATTTCTCTTCCAAGTATGTCGTAAACTTTAAGTGTAACTAATCCATTCTCCGGCAGTTGATAGTTTATCGTTGTTGTTGGATTAAATGGATTGGGATAGTTTGAAATTGAATATCCATTTGGTTTTTCTGCATCGATTGCTGCTGACATATTATTGTTCTGATCAATTGACCAAAGT